>DATAQH010000207.1:0-10911 GCA_036264815.1 Candidatus Cybelea sp. | reverse complement strand
GATCTCCCAGCCGAGATACGCGAATTCGAAGAGGCTTAGCAGCCCGATGAGGACGCCCGGAAAGATCATCCGGTGCCACGGCGCAATGAGGACCGCCGAGACGAACAGCACCGCGCAGAAATGCATGACGATGGGGGTGCTGAAGGTCGAGATGCCATCCTGGCTTTGGGTCACGCGTTCGTTTCCGGTAACGATCGTGATCACGACGAACATCAAACCGGTCAGTGCCGCCGCCGACGAGCCGATGACGACGTAGAAGCTCGACCAGGGCAAGAGAAACCGGGCTGCCTCAGCCATTGAGAACCTGCGCCGCCTCGCGGGCGGCGCGCTCGCCGCTCTCCAGCGCTCCGTTGACCGTGCCGCCCTGGTCGTCCATCGAGGTTGCCTCTCCAGCAAAAAAAAGCGTTCCATCGAGCGGCGCGGCGAGCGTCGCTCGCGCACCCGCGCCGCCGACGGCTACGTAGCTGTACGCGCCGCGCGAGAATCGATCGGCGCTCCAATCGTGCGCGAGCGCCGATTCGAACTCGTCGCGCACTTCTGCCGTGCCGAAGAATGCGCCGAGTTCTTGCAGCGCGCGCTCCACGCGCTGGTCAGAAGAAAGCCCGTTTAGCGCTCTCGCTTTCGGACCGCCGATCCAGGTGACGAGCAGTTCGCTGCGGACCGGCACCTGCGTCCAGACGGCAGTGATCGGCGCTGCGCCGATGCGGAAGAACGCGGCGTCCCGATACCGGCCGCCGTCGACTCGCTCCCAGAACGCGCTGCGAAACCAGAGCGCCGTTTTTACGACGTGCCCCATCTCGATTTGCGCGAGCGCGGCGCGTTTGCTCTCCGGCAGCTCCGGTTCGAAGACGAGCTCGGCATCGTCGCCGCGGTGTTTGAGAACTCCCGCCGGAACCGTGACGACGGCAACTCGGGAGCGGATCGTCTGCACGTCGCCGCCGGCGCCGAGAACGTCGATCGCGACCGTGCCGCGGCGCCACGAGACGCGCTGCACGATACTCGAAAAACGGAGGTCCACGCCGGCGGTGAAACACGCGCGCTGCAGCAGGGCAAAGGCCGGGCCGTATCCACCGAGCGGACGCGTGCTATTCGAATCGACGCCCGAACGCAGCTCGTCGGCGATAGAATGCACGCTCGCCAGCGCCGGATCGGCCGCCTCGAAACCCTCGACGAAGAGCCGCGCGTCGGCGACTCGCTTCGCGAGCGCGCCGTTCCCGTCGAAACGACGCAAGTACGCGTCCACGCTCTCGTCGATTGCTAGAGAACGCGATCCTTCGAGGATCCTTGCGGCTTCGACGAACTCGCGGTTATCGCGCACGAGCGTGCCGTTGGGCCCGCGAGACCACGATTGCGCCCCGAGGTCGACGGCGGCCGCTCCCGCTTCGCGCAGCAAGGCCATCGTTGCCGGCGCGGCACCGTGAATGAACTCGGCGCCGAGCTCCGCCGCGACTCCGCCGCGCGGGGCCGATTGAGACCAGACGCGGCCGCCGGAGCGATCGCGCGCCTCGAGCAGCACGACGCGCACCGAGCGGCCGGCTAAACTTCGCGCCGCCGCCAGTCCGGCCGCTCCGGCGCCGATTACGACCGCGTCAGCTTCCACGCGTCACGGCGTAAGCGTCGATCCGTCGAGCGTCAAGCGGCCTGGGCTCATCGCGGTATCTTTGGCGTTATCCTCGACCGCTCTTCCCGGCGGCTGCGATTCGAGCGCTCGAGATCGAGCAGCGCCCGCTTACGCTCGAATCCCCAGCGATAGCCGCCAAGCGCCCCGGACTCGCGTATCACGCGATGGCAGGGGATCACCAGGGCAACGCTATTGCGCGCGATCGCACCGCCGACCGCCCGTGCCGCCGACGGATATCCAATTCCCGCCGCCACTTCCCCGTACGAGACGACGTCGCCGTAGGGAATCGACTGCAGGTACTTCCAAACGCGCATCTGGAAGGCGCTCGCGCGGATGTCGAGCGGCAGATCCAAGTGCGGCTGCGTTCCGGCGAGGTAGCTCGAGATCGCGTCGACCCACCTGGGAAAGTCCGAGTGATACGGTTCTTTCGCCGGTGCGATCGTCGCGTTCGCGTACTCGGCGCGCAGCCGGCCCAAGAGCTCTTCGCTCGAATCGCCGAACTGCGCGTAGCAGATGCCGCGATCCGTTGCGCCGATCATCATCAAACCGACCGGCGTCTCCAGCGTCGCATAAGAGATCGAGATCCCTTTGCCGGCCGAACGATACTGCGCGGGAGTCATTCCCAGATTGCGAACCGCTTTCTCGTAGACGCGGCTGGGAGAGCCGTACCCGGCGTCGTACAGCGCTTCGTCGACGGAGCGTTCTTCTTTCAGCGCTCCCTTGAGCCGGCGCAGCCGCATCTCGGCTGCGTACTGCTTTGGAGTCACGCCGACGACCTCTTTGAAGCGGCGCGCAAAGTGGTATTTACTCATCTTTGCCTGCGTCGCCAAGGCATCGAGGCTCAGCGCCTCGTCGCTGTGCTCCTCGATGTAGCGGCAGATTTCACGGACTCGTTGCACTTCGTTCATACAAAGACCATATCGCAGCGTGGGCTCGCGAGCCATCCGAAACTTGCTCGATCGCCGGGCGTGGCTTCCCGCCGCACGGGCTCGCGGGCCTTCCGGCGTGTAGTATGATCTCTGAGATGAGCAAGGGAGCGCAGTGGGCCGCCTGGAGCGTTGCGGCAGTCGTCGCGGTCGTTCATCTGGCGGTCGCTGGACAGTACGACATCTTTCGTAACGAACTCTATTTTATCGTCTGCGGGCGGCATCCGGCATTTGGTTACGTCGATCAGCCGCCGCTCGTGCCGCTGCTCGCGGCGGCGACCCAGTTCGCCGGCGTTCACCCTTGGATTCTGCGGCTTCCGGCGGTACTCTCCGCGGTGCTGCTCGTTCCGCTGACCGTCGCGTTCGCACAGCTGCTCGGCGCGAGCACGCGCGGCGCGTGGCTCGCTGCCGTCGCGGCCGCCTCGGCGACGCTGGTGATCGCGATGAGCGCGACGCTGTCGACCTCGACGTTCGAGCCGATCGACTTCACCGTCGTCGCCTATCTCGTGACGTTCGCCGTCGTGCGCGACAGGCCGCGAGCCTTTTGGTGGGCCGGCGGCTTCGCGGGCTTTGCCTTCGAAACGAAGTACGGCATCCTTTTTTGGGCGTGCGGGCTGGCGCTCGGGATCGTGCTCGCCGGTCCGCGCAGCGTCTTGCGCTCGCGGGATCTTTGGATCGGCGCCGCAATCGCGGCACTTATCGCGTTGCCGAACGTCGTGTGGCAGGCGGTTGCGGGCTTTCCGTTCCTCGAACTCGTTCGCAACGACAACGCCGGCAATTTTACCGGCACGCCGCTCCACTTCACCGTCGACCAAATACTCTCGCTCAACATCCTGCTCGCGCCGCTGTGGATCAGCGGCATTCTGGCGCCGTTTCTCTCGGCGCGTTTGGCGCGCTTCCGGTATCTCTCGATCGCCTTCGTCGTGACGGCGCTCCTCATTTTTCTTTCGCACGGAAAGAGCTACTACATGGCCGGCGCGTACCCGACGATGTTCGCGGTAGGAGCGGCGGCTGCGACGCGGCTGCCGCGCGTGCTCGTTGGCCTGTGGGCGCTTCTCGCGGCCGCAAACGGCGCCCTTTCGCTGCCGCTCGTGCTGCCGGTGCTTCCCCCGGCGCGGCTGGCGCACATGCTCGACAACATGTCGTATCGGCCGCGCCCGATCGAAGCCGCGGGGATCGGCGCACCGCTGATGCAGATGCTCTCCGATGAGTTCGGGTGGCGCGAGCTCGCCCAGACGGTCGACGGGCTCTACGCCGCGTTGCCGCCCGCCGATCGGGCGAAGGCCGCGATCTTTGCCTCGAACTACGGCGAAGCGGCCGCGGTCGACGTTTACGGAAAGAATCTTCCGCCGGCGCTGAGCGGCAACAACAACTACTACCTGTGGGGCCCGCGCGGCTTCGACGGGGCGCTCGTCATCGCGATCGACGAGGACCCGGCGCATTGGTCCCCAGTCTGTGGTTCGGTGCGCGTCATCGCGCGCTTCGGCACCTCGCCGTACGCGATGCCGTACGAGCGCGACCGTCCCATTCTGCTGTGCCGTGGCATGCATCCGCCGCTCCCGGAGCTATGGCCGCGCCTCAAGCACTACGGGATCGAGAATCTCGGATCGGGTTCGGCCGCTCGCTTGCAATAGCAGGAGGCCGCCGGCCGGTCTGACGGCGTCGACGAGCGCTCGCCGTGCATAGCAACGCTCAAGCTTGGGAAGTAAGGGGCATGAAAGCATTATCTCTGGTTCTCACGGCTCTGGCGGCGGCCGGAATAAGCGGCGCCGCGGCAAGCGCCCAGGGGGCGCCGCCTCCCCCGGCCGGCGTGCCGCCGTACGTCGACACGGCGTGCGGTAGTTGGAACGCCGACACATGGGTTCCGAACGGCGATTGCCCCACCACGCCGTACAAACACGAAGTGGTTGCCGGGACGATTACGATCGTCAAGGGCCACTTGGTGACGCTGCAGCAAACCAACGGCACGGTCGTCGTCGACGATACCGCGGCTCTGAGCAACGAAACGTCCGGACGAGTTGCCGTCGGCCGTCAGATCGTCGCACACGGTTACTGGCGCGGGAATAACTTCTACGCAACGGCGATCACCGGCGGTCAGCCTCCGCCGCCCTAGCAGCGCGCTGCGCCGCGCGGAGCGTACTTGAGCGAGCCGGCCGTATTGAAAAGGACGATCGGAAGGGGGAGCGCCACGCCGCGAGCGCGCAGCCGGCGCAACGCTGCAAGCGTCGCTCCGCCCTCTTCCGTCGCGTCGACGCCTTCGAAGCGATGGATGTCGCGCATCGCGGCGGCGGATTCTTCGTCTGAAACCGCGACGGCGTGCCCTTCCGAGGCGCGTACGGCGCTCAGCGTCAAGCGGTCGCCGATCCCCGACGGAACCCGCAATCCCCACATCTTCGTCGACGCCGCTTCGACGCGCTGCGCGGAGGACTCGCCGCGCAAGAACGCGCGAACGATCGGAGCGCAGCCTTCGGCCTGCACGCAGACCATCACGGGCCGCGCCGCATCGATCCATCCGAGCCGCTCGAGCTCGTCGAACGCTTTCCACATCCCGACGAGCCCCGTTCCGCCGCCGGTAGGATAGACGATCGTTCCGGGGACTGAATCGAGTTGCTCGACCAGCTCGTAGCCCATCGTCTTTTTCCCTTCGACCCGATACGGCTCGCGGAAGGTCGCGACGTTGAACGCGCCGCTCTCACGGGCGAAGTCCGCGGCGAGTCGCCCCGCATCGTCGATCAGGCCCGCGACGAGCACGACCTCGGCGCCGTAACTTCGCATCTCCTCGATCAAGATCTCGGGAGTGTCGGCCGGCGCGTAGACGCGTACCGGCAGGCCGGCGCGCGCGCCGTAGGCCGCAAGCGCACCACCGGCGTTTCCCGCGCTGGGAGCCACCAGTGCGCGCGCGCCGAGGCGCTTCGCCACGGTTACCGCGGCCGACATTCCGCGCGCCTTGAACGATCCGGTCGGGTTCTGCGCTTCATCCTTTATATAAAGCGAGGCGCAGCCGAGAAGGCTTCCGAGCTTGGCCGCGGCGATCAGCGGCGTTGCGCCCTCGCCGAGTGAGACCGGCTCCTCGTCCGCCGCGACCGGAAGCATCTCGCGATAGCGCCACATCGTCCAGGCCCGCGCGCGCACGGTCTCGCGCGTAAGGCGCTCGACCTCATAACGAACGAGCAGCGGTGCGCCATCCTCCGGGCAGGTGCTCGCCAACGCCGCTGCGCCGTAACGGTGCGCCGGATCGCGCGAGCATTCGAGGTATGCCTGCAGCATCAAGGCGTCACGCGCGCACGCGGCGCCGTGCCCAAATGGCGTAGGCGGGAATCGCCGTTGCGAGGATGACGAGCCCCGCCAAGCCGTCACGCGGATAGCTAATGCACGCCGTAATCGCGACGCCCCACGAAGCGATCATGAAGACGATCGTCGAGAGCGGGCGCCAGAACGCGCGAAAGCCGGCAGCTTCGAGCGTCCCCGTTCTGCGGTCGCGCGCGCGCAGCGTAAAGAGCGCTAGCGCGAGCAAGCCGCTGAACGCGTACGAGGTAGCCACGACGTAGTTGAGGATGTGCTCGTAGCCGCCCGAGAGCGCGATCGCGACCGCGACGATCGCCTGCAGCACGATCGCGACGACCGGCACGCGCGTGCGCGGATCGATTTTCCCAACCGCGCGAAAGAAGAGGCCGTCGTGCGCCATCGCGTGATAGAGCCGCGGCACGGTGAGCATCCGGTTGCTCATGAAGCCCAGCGTCGCTACGGCAACCGCGAGCGAGGCGAGCCGCGCGCCGATCGACCCGACGGTCGTCTGCAGGACCGCGGAGACGGGAACCGCGCTGCGCGCGAGCGCGTCGACGCCGAGGGCGCGAAGGCAGCCGGCGTTGACCAAAACGTAGAGCACGGCAACCGCGGCGATCCCAAGCCACAACCCTCGCGGAAGATTCCGTCCCGCGTTCTTGGACTCCGGCGCCATGAAGTTTGCGACGATCGCGCCGTTATACGTGAAGAGCACGGGAATCATCGCCAAGCTCAGCGCAGCCGCGCTTTGGAGCGCCGGCGCGCCGCTCTTGCCGGCCTCGAGCGGCGCGGCGGAATGCGAGAAGGCCGCGATCACGAGCACCGCCAGCGCTGCGAGCTTCAGCAGCGATAGCGCGTTCTGCAAGGAACTCCCCGTGCGAACGCCCAGCGCGTTGACGAATGCGAGCGCCGCGAGCGCCGCGACGGCAATCACGGCCGGAGCGAGCGCGAGACCGGTCAGCGACAAAAAGTAGCCGGCGAAGAGCACCGCGGCGGCGGCGAGCCCGCCGCTCAGCGATGCGAGCAGCGCCGTCCAGCCGTACGCGAAGGCGACCGCGGGACCGAACGCGTCGCGCAGATAGGCGTACGCCCCGCAGCCGTCCGGGCGTCGCGCACCGAGTTCGCCGAGCACGAAAGCGCCACACAGCGCAACGACCCCGCCGAGCACCCAAGCTGCGAGAATGGGCTCGGGCGCTCCAATGCTCTTGGCGACGACCGCCGGCGTACGAAAGATGCCCGACCCGATGACGCTGCCGACGACGAGCAACGCTAGGTCGGCCATCCCGAGCCGTCGCGCGAATGCCGGCGCCCGCGGCGTCAAACCGGACGTTCGCCGAGAATAGTCGCGCGCCGCATGCGGCGGCGCGCCGGAAAATAGTCGGCCAGCGCGCAGTGCTGCGTCCAGCGATTATCCCACATTGCGACCGTGTTCGCTTGCCATCGCCAGCGAACTTGGAACTCGGGCTTGCCCATATGCTCGAAGAGCAGCTGCAGCAGCGCCTCGCTCTCGCGAGCCGACAGGCCCTCGATGCGGTCGGTGAAATCCGCATTGACGTACAGCGCCTTGCGGCCGGTCTGCGGATTCGTGCGCGCGACCGGATGCGAGACCGGCGGGTGCGCGGCGTACATCGCGTCCCGGCGTCCTTCCATTCCGAGCTCCGCGAAACGCTCGGGTGTAAAGTTTTTCGCGAACGAATGCAGCGCGCGTAACTCCGAGACGAAACGCCGCAACGGCTCGGAGAGCGTTTCGTAGGCGAGATACATATTGGCCCAGAGCGTGTCGCCGCCCAGCTCGGGTATCTCCTGCGCGTAGAGCACGGCGGCCATCGGCGGCCGCTCGAGATAGGTAACGTCGTTGTGCCAGCGATCGCTGTTCGCGCGGTGCGTTGCGTCGTGCGTCAGCAGCATCACCTCCGGAATCCCGTCGTCTCCCGGGTAGAACGGATGCGTGTAGAGCGGGCCGAAACGCGCCGCGAAGTCTCGCTGCGCCGCGGCCGACAGCTGCTGGTTCTCGAAAAAGAGCACGAGGCGTTGCCCGAGTGCCGCGCGGATCTGCGCGATGCGCTCGTCGCTGGGTGGAGCGCCGAGATCGACGCCTTCGACGACCGCGCCGATCGCCGGCGTCAGCGGCCGGAGACGCAGCGCCGTTTCAGTCACGCTTTCCCCTTCTCCGGCCGGTGCGCGAATCCAAGCAAGGGAGCGCAAAGCGCGCCGAGAACGTTGACCGCATGAACGTTCGCCGTTTCGCCCTGCTCTTCGCGCTTGCATGCGCGCTGCTGCCCGCGCTCTCGCTCCCGGTTGCCGCCGCGCCCACAACCGCGCTGTCGAACGCACTTTCCAGCGTGAGGGATCTCAGCGATTCGGCGTTCGACGCCGTCGTGCAGTGGGCGCGCGCCGGAGCAACGCGGCCCGTGGTCGCGATTACTCCGGCCGATCGCGCCGAATCGAACGTTCTCAACCTCGGCTACGCCGACCGGCAGGCCGTACTCGAGTGGCTGCGCGGCAACGGCCGTTCGGCACTCTACGCCCGCGGTGCGAGCGACGGCGATATCGGCAGCCGCCGCCCGCGCGCGGTCGGGCCCGCACCCACCGCCTCGCCAAACCCGTATCGCCTGCTCCTCTTTGGATCGCCGGCGATCGGCGACACCGCACAGGGAAACGTCGCCGTTTTCGGCGGCTGGGCAGCGGTTCGAGAGGACGCTCGCGGCGCGCATGCCTGCATTTCGTTTCGCAACACCGGCGCACGGACCGCGACGCGGATACTCTTCGAGTTTCCGATCTCCGATAAGGCCGGGGCGGAGCTCGGCAAGATGGAGCTCGATCGGCGCGGGACGTTCTCGCCCGGCGTGAACATCCACGGTTGGGAGTCGATGAGCGCTTGGCAGCAGGGCACCAACCGCAGCTACGACGAGAACTGCACCGCACTCAATCTGCAAGTTGCCGCGATTCCGCTCCGGTCGGCAAGAGTCGCAACCTATCGAATCCTCCGCGTCGAGTACGCCGACGGAACGGCGTGGACTCCGGCGGCGACCCACTGAGGGGACTCCCCGGAATCGGCGCGAAGCGCCGTGATTGCAGTGCATCGTCCTTTTATCGAACAACATCGCGCCGCTGCTGCGGCGCTCGGCCTGTCGCTCCTGGCCGCCTGCTCGAATGCATCCGGTGTCGGATTGCAGCCGCAAATTCCGGCAGGCGCGCGGATCACGCCCGTCGCCAAGAAGTGCAGCGGCGCTAAACTCTACGTCTCGAGCTATCGTCTTAATTACGTCGCGATCTACTGCACCAGAGGGCATAATCAGGCGCCGATCGGCAAGATTACCAATGGAATCAGCGGGCCTGAAGGCGCGAGCGTCGACCACAAGGGCAACCTTTACGTCACCAACACCAATGGCGGCACCGTAACCGAGTACGCACCCGGCAGCAGCGACCCGAGCTTTACCTATTCGGGGCTCGGCGACCCGGCAGGCGTTGCGGTCGACACCAAACAGAACGTGTACGTTACGAGCCTGAGCCCGCCGTCGCTGACGGTCTTCGCGCAAGGGTCGAACACCGTCAAACTGAAGATCACCAATCTCGTTTTTCCGATCGACGTCGCGCTCGATCGAGCCGCGAACGTTTACGTGACCACCTACGCGGCCAGCTTCAGCAACGGTGAAATTATCGAATACCCGCCGGGGAGCACGCAAGGCGCGAACCTCGGCATCGTCACGAAGGAGCCCGGCGGCATCGCGCTGGACCGGGCGGGTGACATCGTCACTGCGGACCAGGGCCTGCCCGGGGTTCTCGTCTTTCCGCCGGGCAAGACCCAGCCGAAGAGTACGTTTGCCCGCAACGCGCTCGATCCGGATCCGGTTCGTTTCTCGCGCAAAGAAAAGCAAGTCTACGTCGGCGACTCGGTGGGCAACGCCGTGTACGTGTACGACTATCCGAGCGGCAAGCTCGTCGACACGATTACCGACGGCGTCGACGGGCCGAACGGCTTGGCCCTCGATCCCGCCGCCCCGCTCTAGGAGGAGTACCTTATGCAGAACCTTCGTTCGTTTTGGTGGCACGCCGCGGCGCTCGCGGCGTGTTGGCTCGTCGCGGGATGCGCGAGCGCGGGACCGCAGGCGGGCACGACGTTCGGGCCGGCCGCGGGGCCCGCGGTCGAACGCGCGGCGCGCGTCGCAAACCGGCTCGGAGCGCCGCAACCGTCGCATCGGAGCGGCGGCTGGCTCTCGCCGGCCGCGAAGTCGGGAAAACATCTTATCTACGTCGCAGATTTTAGCGCTAACGCCATCGAGATCTACTCGACGAGCGGATCGAATCAGAGCCCGATCGGCAAGATCACCGACGGCATCAGCGGGCCGCAGGGGTGCTTCGTCGACCGGCACGGCAACTTGTTCGTGGCCAACGCGTCGAATCAGACGGTCACGATGTACCAGCGCGGCGCGACGACCTGGAGCCTGCAGTACACGGGCTTCGCGTATCCCACCAACGTCGCCGTCGGCGCGAACGGCACCCTGTACGTCGACGACCTCGTCGGCGGAAAGGTCGTCGAGTTCGCGCGAGGCAAGACCCGTTCCAAGCGAACGATCTTGGTGACGGATCCTCAGGGCGCCGCCCTCGACGCCGCGAACAACCTCTACGTCTCGTACAACACGGGCAGTCACGGCGGCGGACCGGGAACCGTCAACGAGTACGCGCCGAAGTCGACGAAGGGCACCGATCTCGACCTGCCGATCGTGTGGTCGGCCGGAGACGCGGTCGATTCGAAGGGCGACGTCGTCGTCGCCGATCAAGGTTCCGGCATCGGCAACGCGGCCGTCTACGTCTTCCCGCCGGGTTCCACGCAGCCTTCGGAGACGATCAACCAAGGAATCGAGGATCCGTTCCGGATCGCGCTCGACAAGAAAAATCGCAACCTCTACGTCGCCGATCCCGAGGTCAACAAGCTGCTCGTCTACGATTACGCTTCCGGGACGCTGGTCAATACGATTACCAACGGCTTGACGTCGGTCTACGGCGTCGGTGTCTCCGGACAGGGCGGCTAAATGCGCGCCGCGTTGCTGCTCGTTGTGGCCGGCGCGGCCTTGTGGCCGT
>DATAQH010000198.1:0-4227 GCA_036264815.1 Candidatus Cybelea sp. | reverse complement strand
GCGCCCTTGCTCGTCGTTCACCCAGCCGTTCTTCATGACACGGCGGTAGGGCGCGCGCCCCTTGATCGCGACCCCGGTGATCAGCGAGCTGCGAAACCACCCGCGAAACTGGTCGCCCCCTTCGAGAACCATGTCGCTCGGCCACGGCAGGCCGGGCTCGTGGCCAAGCACCGCGAGGTGCGTCACGCCCGACTCGAACCAGATGTCGACGATGTTCATCTCTTTCTCGAATCCGGTCGCACCGCAGCGCGGGCACGCGAAACCCTCCGGAAGATACACCTCCACCGGATCGCTCCACCACGCGTCGGCTCCAACTTCGCCAAAGCGCGCCGCCGCCAGACGAGCGACGTGCGGGTCCAGCACCGACTCGTTGCAGGCCGTACAGATCAGCGCAGGGATTGGAGTTCCCCATGTCCGTTGCCGAGAGAGACACCACTCCGGATGCGTTTCGATCATCTGACGCTGACGAGTCCGCCCCCATTCGGGCACGTATTCCACCGCATCGGTCGCGTCGAGCGCGTGAGCGCGCAGCAGATTTTGATCCATCGCGAGAAACCACTGCGCGGTCGCGCGAAAGATTACCGGATTGTGACAGCGCCAGCAGTGCGGATACGAGTGTTCGTATTCGGACGCGCTCCAGAGCGCGCCGCCGGCGCGCAGATCTTCGACGATCTTGGCGTTGGCGGCGAAGATCTGGAGGCCCGCGTACGGACCCGCTTCCGGCGTGAAGTAGCCCGCGGCGTCGACGGGGTTGAGGATCGGTAAATCGTACCTCATTCCCGTCTCGAAGTCATCGGCACCGTGTCCGGGCGCCGTATGGACGGCTCCGGTTCCCGTTTCCAAATCGACGTAGCCGGCGAGCACGACGACCGAATCGCGATCCATGAAGGGATGTCGTACCGCCTGTCCGTCGAGTTGATCGCCGCGTGCGCGCCCGATCAACTGCGCATCGGCAAACCGTTCGCCGAACGCGCGCTCGGCCAGCACTTCAGCGGCGATCACCAGCTCGTTACCCACTCGGTAGAGGCCGTAGCTCGCGTCGGCGCGCAGGGCGATCGCGACGTTGGCCGGGAGGGTCCACGGTGTCGTCGTCCAGATGAGAAATGAAACCGGTTCCTCTCGGGGAGCGGTCGCGCCGAAGATGCCCGCAATCTGCTCGCGCTGTTCCGCGTTGGCGGAAAAGCGGACGTAGATCGAGGGAGAAACGCGCGGCTCGTACTCGATCTCCGCTTCCGCGAGGGCCGTTTCGTCGTGAACGCACCACAGCGTCGAGCGTAAGCCTTTGTAGATCTGCTGGCGCGCGGCGAGATCGGCGAGCGCGTTGACGATCGTCGCTTCAAAAGACGGGTCGATCGTGCGATACGGGCGGTCCCAGAACCCAAAGTTCCCCATTCGCCGGCGATGCTCGCGCTGACGATCGAGCCAGTAGAGCGCGCGTTCTTTACAGCGTTCGCGCAGCTCGAGCGGATCGATCGAGTGGAAATCTTTGATGCCGAGGTGTTTGAGCGTCTCGTACTCGATCGGGAGCCCGTGCATGTCCCAGCCCGGCACGAACTTCGCGTACTTTCCGTCGAGCAGTGCGATCTTCACGAACATGTCTTTGAGCACCATGCCGAGGAAGTGCCCCATGTGAAGCTCGCCGTTGGCGTACGGCGGCCCGTCGTGAAGGATCCACGGGCCGTTTGGTGCGTTGCGCTCCAAACGGCGCTCGTAGGTGCGCTGCTCGTCCCACCACGCAACCCGCTGCGGTTCGCGCGTCGCCAGATCCGCCTTCATCGGAAAGGCGGTGCGGGGAAGGTTTAGCGTTGCTCGATAGTCCGTCATTGCTCGTTGAGGAGTTCGCGAAGCACTTCGAAGTTGCGTTGCGCGGCCTTTGCAATAACGCCGGCGCGCGCGCGCAGCGCCGCCGAGAGCCCCTCGCGGTCGGCGACCAGCCGGTCGACGAGATCGTCGATCTGCCCATCGGCCGGACGCTGTCCGCCCGGCGTCCACAGCGGCGCCAGCGGATACTCGAGGTCTTCGCAGAGGGCGCTCACCTTGGGGTCGTACGGGATCGCGAGAAACGGAACGGCGTACCGAGCGGCGAGAACCAGCGCGTGCAGGCGCATACCGATGACGACGCGCGCTTCGCTCAGGATCGCCGCGGCCTTCGCAAGGGAGCACTCCGGGAGCAGCACGGGGTCAGACGCACAGGCGCGGATAACGTCGGTCGAGATGGCAGCGTCTGCCGCGCCGCCGAGCGGCAGGAATGCGGCTCGAATGCCGTGGCGTTGCGCCAAACGATCGACGGCGCGAGCCACGACCTGCGGCGCGTCACGCGATCCGGCGGAGCGCCGCACGCTAATAACCGCGTAAG
This sequence comes from Candidatus Cybelea sp., assembly GCA_036264815.1. Lineage (GTDB taxonomy): Bacteria > Vulcanimicrobiota > Vulcanimicrobiia > Vulcanimicrobiales > Vulcanimicrobiaceae > Cybelea. The sequence continues at coordinate 1,871 of DATAQH010000198.1, read as the reverse complement.
GGCCGCTCTCGGGGCCCAACCCTTCGGCCGAAAGATCCACGCCCGCCTCGGCCGCCTCGTAGAGGAATACGGGATCGGCGGTCCGCTCGATCGGCGTTCTGGGCAGAAGTTCGCGCAGCAGCCGGAGCGATCGTTCGTCGCGTACCGTCGCGCGGTCCACGCCGCGGCAGAATCTTCGCACGAACGATCGGCCCCAAAAGTCTAGCGGGCCGATCGATTGAGCGAAGATCATCGCCTTGCGTCCGGCGCGTACCGCCTCCCGCAGGATCGAGGCGTAGTAGAGAAGGCTGCGCAGACTCGTTTGATTCTGCAGCAGGCCGCCGCCGCCGGAGAGCACGACGTCGGCACGGCGAATCGACTCTCGCACCGTGCGCCACTCCCAGCGCGGAGTCGCTTCGACTCGAAGGGAGGATTCGGTGCGCTGCGGCGTCGCCGAAAGCACTTCGATCGCCGCCGCCGGAAGCGTGCGCCGCACGCCCTGGACGATCACCTCGAGGAGCGCCTCGTCGCCCAGATTCCCGAAACCGTAGTAACCCGATACGAGCACGCGCGCGCTCACGACTGCGCCGGCACGCGACGCCGGTAGATCCAGATCAGCAGCGCGCCGACGATCGCGCCGACGACCAATCCGTTGACGACGCGCAGCAGCGAGACCTCGAGCGGCGTGTGCAGGTGGGAGAATGTGTCGATGACGTCGCCGATTCCGACTCCGATGCACAAGGAGAGCAGCCAGCCGACGGCACGACGATGCGACGGCAGCAACGCCGGGAGCAGCATCAGCGCGGGGAACCCAATCAAAAACTCTTTGAAACGCGGCCGCACGCTCAGCGTCGCCGTGAGGAAATGCCGCAATGCAAGCTCGATGGGAGAGGGCGAAATATCGCTGTCGTTGCCGCTGCGCACGAGCATCAATGCACCGGCCGCGACGATCGCAATCCCGCCCAAGAGCTGATATGCGAGCACCGGCGAGAGGAACACGTCTCGCGGGCGTTCGATGCCCGAACCGAATCGCCGGTCGAAGAGGTACAGCACGAGCGCGATGAGCGGTGGAAGCGCCAGCACGAGCCGCACGCCGCGAAAACGCTCGATCTCTTCCATGGCAAGCGGCATGCTCATCAGCCCGACGACGACGAGCGCGCCGAGCAGCGCGACGCCGATTGCGGCCACCGTCCAGCCGAGGCTTCGCGCGAGCTGGGTCCGGGTCGTCGGGGCCGGCACCTCCCGCCAGGCGGGAATTAAAACGAGCAGGGCTGCCGTCGCGAAGAGCAGCGCGCCGGCCAGTGCGATGGCCGAACGAGCAAAGGCGTCGTGATGCGCGAGCAGGCCGCCGAGGTAGAGCGCGACGGTCAGCGCGTACGCGATTGCGGCGATGCCGCGGCGATACCATCCGAAGAACTCGAGCAAGAGGATGAAGATCGACGGTACGGCGAGCGCCGCCAAGCCTACGAGGATGCGATTGTTACCGCGATACTGCGGGATCGGCGTCGCGCGACCGAGCCGCAAGCCGTCGGCCCGCAGCTCGTCGGCAATCCGTTTGACCATCTCGACGTTGGTCGCTTCGATCGAGAGGTTGCCGTCTTGGTGCGCCCACGGTCGCAGATATACGACGCGCACGTTGCGTTCGCGCACGCCGAGCACGTATCGTGCCACGACCTCGTCGAGCTTGAGCTTGTCCAACTCGGTTTTGGCGATCGCTTGGACGCGCACCGTCCGTCCCGGGATCAAACGCGCGAGGGTTTCGCTCCCCTTTTGCACCTGGCTCGCATCGTACGTCTCGATCGAGCCAAAATTGAAAATGTGCCGCTTAAACGTCGCGGCGGTATCCTCGAGGTGATCCGGATAGCCGGCGACGGCGTTGCCGAGCCCGAAGA
>DATAQH010000193.1:0-2531 GCA_036264815.1 Candidatus Cybelea sp. | reverse complement strand
AGACCGAGCGCCAATCCCGCGCCGAGCGTATCGCCGTCGGGCTTGACGTGACTGACCATCACGAACGAACTGCGGCCACGCAGCTCCTCGACGACTTCTTGCACCGAGGCAATGCGGGACGTACTCTCGATCATTCGCTCTCCTCCGACGTAGATTGCGCCACGGCCGCGCGCAGCGTCTTCGCCAGTTCGATCGCGCGCTCGGCCGAGCGATCCTCGACGAAGACCAGTTCGGGCGTGTAGCGCAAATCGATCTTGCGGCCGAGTTCGCCGCGTAGAAAGCGCCCGGCGTGATTGAGCGCGTCGAGCGACTGACGCGCCTGGTGCCGATCGCCGATCACCGAGACGAAGACCTTGCAGCGGCGCAGGTCGTCGCCGACTTCGACACGCGTTACGGTGACGAACGCGAGGCGAGGATCCTGCAGCTCTTGCGAGATCAGGGTGCCGAGGATGCGCTGGATCTCGTGGTCGATCTTGGCGATTCGCTGTGCCTTCACGCGCGTACGAGCTCCGCGGCAACGTGCTCGAGAGCATACGCCTCGATGACGTCGCCCTCTTTGAGGTCCTGGAACTTCGCGATCTGAATACCGCATTCGTAGCCTTCGGCAACTTCGCGAACGTCGTCCTTGAAACGGCGCAGCCCCTCGATCTCGCCGTCGAAGACGACCGCCGCGTCGCGGATGACGCGCGCCTTCGCGTTGCGCGTGATCTTCCCCGAGCTGACGTAGCAGCCGACGATCGTACCGACGCGGCTGACCTTGAAGACCTGCCGTACTTCGGCGCGGCCGAGCACGACCTCGCGCTCGATGGGCGAAAGCATGCCGCGCATCGCTTTCTTGAGGTCGTCCTCGATCTCGTAGATTACCTGATAGAAGCGAAGATCGACGCCTTCGTTCTCGGCAAGCCGCCTGGCCGTCTCGTCGGGCCGAATATTGAACCCGATGAGCACCGCGTTCGAGGCGCTCGCTAAGTTGACGTCGTTGGGCGAGATCGCGCCCACGCCGCCGTGGATCACGCGAATCTCGACGTCCTCGGTCGAGAGCGACTCCATCCGCGCCCGCAACGCTTCGAGCGAGCCTTGACCGTCGGCCTTGATGATCAGATTGAGCACCTTCTTGCCTTCGGCCGGCATCGACATGAAGGTCTCGAGCGAGACCCGCTGCGAACCAGCCGCCGCCATTCGCACGTCGCGCCGCCGCGTCGCCCGCTTCTCGGCCGTCTCACGCGCTACGCGCTCGTCGCTGACGACGCTAAGCACGTCGCCGGCCGCAGGCACGTCGGAGAGACCCATCACCTCGACGGGAATCGACGGACCGGCCTTCTTGACTTGTTTGCCCTTGTCGTCGATGAGCGCACGAACTTTTCCGAAGGTCCCACCCGCGACGACGATGTCGCCGACGCGCAGGGTGCCATTCTGTACGAGAACGGTCGCCACGGCGCCGCGCCCGCGATGAAGGGCGGACTCGATGACGACGCCGGTCGCACGCCGCGTCTTGTTTGCTTTGAGTTCGCGAATGTCGGCTTCGAGCAGAACGGTGTCGAGCAATCCGTCGATCCCGTCGCCCGTTCGCGCCGAGACGGGCACCATTTCGATGGTACCGCCCCAGTCGACCGCTTGCAGACCATCTTCGGCCAGCTGCTGCTTGACGCGGTCGGGCTGTGCGTCCGGCTTATCCATCTTGTTAATGGCGACGACGATCGGAACGTTGGCCGCCTTCACGTGCGCGATCGCTTCCTTCGTCTGAGGCATAACGCCGTCGTCGGCCGCTACGACGAGGATCGCGACGTCGGTAACCTTTGCACCGCGCGCGCGCATCGCCGTGAATGCCTCGTGACCGGGCGTATCGACGAACGTGATCTTCCGATCGTTTCGCTCGACGGTGTACGCACCGATCTTTTGCGTGATTCCGCCGGCCTCGCCACCCGCAACGTTGGCTTGCCGAATCTTATCGAGCAGCGACGTCTTCCCGTGGTCGACGTGGCCAAGCACCGTGACGACCGGTGGCCGTGCGGTCAGCATCTCGGGCTTGTCCTCTTCCTGCTCGACCGTGACTTCCTCGCCGGCCTCTTTGACGACGGCGTTGAAGCCGAAGCGTTTTGCGATCTGCGTCGCAACGTCGCTCGAAATGTTCTGATTGATCGTCGCCATCGTTCCGATCTTGATCAGCTCGGTGATGACGTCGCGCGCGGGAACGATCATCGACGTCGCCAGCTCCTGCACCGTGAGCAGGTCGGGGATCTCGATGGTTTCGAGCGCGCGTGCCGGCGCGCTGGCGGCCGCGTCGCCCTTCTTTTTGCGCTGCCGCTCTTTCTCGATCAGCAGTTCCTTCTCGCGATCTTTCTTGGCGGCGGCTTTGTCCTCGTGAATGCGCGAACGATCGCCCGGGCGCGCACCGCTCGAGGGCGCGGGAGACTCGACGGCGGGTGCCGCACCCGGACGGTTTACGCCCGGACGCGTGCCCGGCGTTATGGCCCGGAACGGCCCGTTCCCCGCCGGGCGGCGGGCAGGCGGCATCGGTCGAGGCGTGGCGG
>DATAQH010000190.1:0-4324 GCA_036264815.1 Candidatus Cybelea sp. | reverse complement strand
CGACGTTCAAGTCGTAGCGGCCGGCGTTCGGCGCGGCTACTCTTCTTGCGGCTTTGGAAGATAGCGCAGCTCGTCGGGTCGATAGCGCTGCTCGATCGATTCTCCGTCCGGTTTTTTATGCCGGACGACGATCGAACGGGTGTCGACCTCGATAACTTCGCCCTCCATTCCGAGATTCTCGACGAAAACGCGGTCCCCAAAACGGAATTCGGCCATCCGCGGCTAGTTCAGCCGCCTCCTATGGCTTCCTGGGCAACGGGTCCCATGTGATAAAACGACCAATCCTTTCGTTACGCCGCGATCGTAGGCACACATGAACGTTAGCGCTGCGGCACAGAACGCCCCGTCTATTTTGGCGCGCGCGGCGCCACGATCGAAGCGAGCATATCGGGCGTACCCGCGATTCGCTCGAGGTGCGGATACCGAATGCCGTCGTGGTAGTCTAGCGAAAGCGTCTGGAACCAGCCGTTCTGCGAAGTGATCAGCGTGATTGCCGCCGTCTGGTTCTGCGCTTTCTTGAGGACGTACGAGAGCACCTCACGCGAGAACGCTTGACTGTTGACGGCGAGCACGCGCATCCCGGGTGCAAGCCCCGCTCGCCAGGCCGCCGATCCTTCGCGCACGTCGCTGACGACGCCCGTCGCACTTAGATCGGCGCCGTAGGAGTACCAGCCTTCGATCTGGTGGCTGTCCGCGTTCTCCGCCGTCAGGAAGTCGTTCGGCTTCGAGGTATAGACGATCTTCCACCCCGCGCGCGCGAGCTCGTCGGTGGGCGGGTGCGTCGTTGGATGGTAGACGTATTTGTCGAAGTAGGCGTGCCAATCGTACGGTTCGACTTGCTGCAAGAGAGCCTCGACCTGCGCGCGCGTGTAGGTCTTTACGGTCGGGCCGGTTACCGCCGGCGCGGTGAAGAGATGGAGGAACGTGTCGAGCGAACGCGCTCCGTGCGAACGCTCGCGAATGATCGTATCGACGTCGAGCCAGACCAGCTCGCCCTCGGTGTAAAAGTCGCCGGCGTTGCGACGGATCGCACCGTACTGGCCGCGTGCGAAATAAAAGTACGGCGCGCCCGTCGTCAGGTCGATTAGCGGCGTGGTCGTTCTACCGGTCTCGTAATCCATTTCGGAATAGACGGTTGCGAGGTACTCGGGATAGAGTTTCGGCTCACGAATCCCGCTGCGAAACGAGAGAAGGTCGCCCAGATACTGGTTCATGCCCTCGTAGACCCAAAGGAGATCGGTGCGCATTGGCACCTGAAAGTTGGGCGTCGTCAGGTCGTCAGGCCTCCGGTACTTGCCGTTCCACGAATGCGAGAACTCGTGGGTGATCAAATCGCCGCCCGAGAGCGATTCGTCGGGGCTCGTCAAGAAATCAGCGGACGCCCGGTCGTCGCTCGACTGATGGTGCTCGATGCCCTGAAAACCGATCTGGTCGCTCAGGGTCAGCAGCGCGTGGTAATCGTCGAAGTGGCGCGATCCGTACATCGCGAAGGCTTCGGCGGGAACGCGCTGGTAGGCGTGCAGCAGATTCGAGCCGATATCGAGATCTTGCGGATGATCCGCGAACGCATCCATCTGCACGAACGCGCTGCCTTCACGCCAAAGGTCCCACTTTGCGACGAACCGTCCCATGTCGAGCGGCGAATCGACGAGCATGTTGAGCGGCGTCACCGCGAAGTCGACCCGGTTTCCGCTCTGCGATGCACCGCGCAGCGCGGTTCCGTAGTCCCACCCGGGCGGCAGAATAATCGATGGTTTGATGAAATACTGATGAGAGTTAATGCCCTCTTGGTAGAGCAGGGAGCGGTTCCAATTGACGATGGCGACCGAATGCGTCGACATATAATCGTCCGGCGCATTCATCAAGACGTCGAACGCGACGTCGATCTCGTGAGCGCCCGCCGGAACGTCGACGCGGAAGGCATAGAGATCGACCGAGTCGCGACGCCAGTCCAGCGGTGTCCCATCGGCGGAGATCCGCAGCGCCGCCAGGTCGTTGAGCGGGCCCGTCGGACCGTGCTCGCCAGGGATCCACTTCGGGTAAACGACGGTAAATGGCCCCGAAACGGCTGGGAGCCGCTCGCGGGTCTCCATGAAGCCGTCGGAGGCTCGAGAAGCGTCAACCACGAGCGTAGCGGGGTTCTGCTCGGTTGCATGGGACGGCTTCGCGACAAAGTCGGCTGCCGAGGCGGCTCCCGGCGCGACGAAGGCGAGCGCGAGAATAAGGAAGACACGTGGTCGCAACATACGAACTCCGGTTCTCATGGCTGGTGAGAGGCCCTTCCTGCGATTTGGCGCCAGGGCGGCAGGTCCACTTGCCGCAGACCACCAAAAGGCTATCGCTTTCTCTAACTACTCCCTTCCCTTATTCGAACGGAGGTCGCTCTCCACGTGAAGATCGTGGTGACGGTTAAGCTTGTTCCGAACCCGAACGCCGAAAAGCGCATCGATCCGCAGACCAAACGGCTCGTTCGCACCGGCGTAGAAACCGTCCTCAATCCGTACGACGAGTACGCACTCGAAGCCGCACTGCAGCTCAAAGAACGCATCGGCGGCGACACGACGGTGACGCTTTTCTCTATGGCCCCCGACTCGCTCAAAGAGGGTCTGCGCCGCGCGTTGGCGATGGGCGCCGACGACGCAGTCGTCCTCAGCGACGCGGGGCTCGAAGGAAGTGACGTTTGGGCAACCGCGGTCGCGATGGCGGCCGCGCTGCGAACGCTGCCGTTCGATCTGCTCATCGTCGGCGGCTTAACCGACGACAGCAGTACGGGCGCGGTGCCGGGGGCGCTAGCCGAGCATCTCGGGCTGCCCTGCATTACCAACGCGCGCAAGATTGAGATCGCGCCGGACTCGATCGAAGTCGAGCGCGAGACCGACACCGGTTATCAGAGGGTCCGCGGCCCGCTGCCGGCGCTGCTGACCACCGCGCTGACGTTCGCCGAGCCGCGCTATGCGTCGCTCAAGGGCATCATGGGCGCCAAGAAAAAGACCATCGCCACGAAGACGCTGCAGGATCTGTCGCTCGACGTCCCGGTCGGCGCTGCCGGCTCGAAAACCGAGTTGCGCAGCTTCGCTCCGCCGCCGGTTCGCGGCAAGGGTAAGACGATCGAGGCCCCCGACGGGGCCGCCGGCGCTCGAGCCATCTTCGATTTCCTCGCCGAAAAGAGGCTCGTGTAAGCGTGAAAAACGTCATCGTTTACGCGGAGAACCGGCTGGGACAGAGCCGTAAGGTTACTTTCGAGCTCGCAAGCGAGGCCGCGAAGATCGCCTCGGCGCTTGGCGGCGTCGCGCATGCAGTCGTCCTCGGACCGCAGTCCGCGCGTTTGGCCGAGCAGTTGAAGAGCTATCCGCTTGAAAGCATTCTTCTCAACGAAGATCCCGAGGTCGAGAGCTTCCTGCTCGATCCGATCGTCGATTATCTGGCCGAGGCCGCGCAGCGCATCGGGCCCTCGCTGATTTTGATTCCTAACACGCTCTCGGGACGCGACGTCGCGGGCCGGCTGATGGTGCGGCTGGGGGCTGGGATCGTTGCCGACGTCGTCGACCTGCAGCTCGACGGCGATGCGGTCGTCTGCACCTCGCCGAAGCTCGGCGGCGCGCTGGTCACGCAGTGCGCTTTGCGTGCGGGAGACTACGGTGTCGCGACGATTCGGCCCAACGCCTTCGCGGTGCAGGCTTCCGGCGGGGGCGCGCGGATAGAACCGCTCGAGCGGCCGGCAAAGAGCTACGCGGCCAAGATCGAGGGCGATGTCGAAGAAGGTTCGAGCGAGCTGGCGCTTGAGGAAGCCCCTGTTGTCGTTGCCGGCGGGCGCGGACTTGGCGGTCCGGAGCCGTTCGATACCTTGCTCAAGCCGCTGGCGCAGGCGCTCGGCGGCGCGGTCGGAGCCTCCCGAGCGGCAGCCGATGCGGGCTGGGTGCCGTATAATCTACAGATTGGACAGACGGGAAAAACAGTGACCCCTGCACTCTATATCGCTGTCGGTATCTCCGGGGCGATCCAGCACAAGGTCGGCATGCGCGCCTCCGGCACGATCGTTGCCGTCAATAAAGACGCAGCCGCGCCGATCGGCGAATTCTCCGATCTCCTCGTCGTGGGCGACGCTTTCCGCATTGTCCCCGAGCTGACAAAACTCATCGAAACCGCTAAAGGACAGCATTCTTGAAACGATACTCACTCATTGCACTGATCGCTCTCGCCTTCGCCATTGCGATGGCAATAACGGCCCCGTCCGCGCAGGCGAAGAAGTCGAGCGCGACGCCGAGCCCGTCGCCTTCGCCCTCGGCGCTGCCCACGGCGAGCCCTGAGCCGCCCTCGGTCGCCA
>DATAQH010000090.1:0-6093 GCA_036264815.1 Candidatus Cybelea sp. | reverse complement strand
CACGGGCGAGCGCAGCATCTCGACGACGATGGCGTTCGTCCGCGTGCTCAACACGATCGCCCGCGATCGTGAAGTCGGGCCGCGCGTCGTTCCGATCGTTGCCGACGAATCGCGCACCTTCGGTATGGAAGGGATGTTCCGGCAGCTCGGAATTTATTCGTCGGTCGGCCAGCTCTACCACCCGCAAGACGCCGAACAGCTCATGTGGTATCGCGAAGACAAGCTCGGGCAGATTTTGCAGGAGGGCATCAACGAAGCCGGGGCGCTTTCGTCCTGGATTGCCGCCGGCACCTCGTACTCCAATCACAACCTGCCGATGATTCCGTTTTACATCTTCTACTCGATGTTCGGATTTCAACGCGTGGGCGATCTGACGTGGGCTGCGGGCGACAGCCGAACGCGCGGATTTCTGCTCGGCGCGACCTCGGGCCGAACGACGCTCAACGGCGAGGGCCTGCAGCACGAAGACGGCAGTAGCCAAGTCGCAGCCTCGTTCGTACCGAACTGCCGCAGTTACGACCCCACCTACGCGTACGAAGTCGCGGTCATCATCCAAGATGGCCTGCGGCGCATGCTCGTCGAACAGGAAGACGTTTATTACTACATCACGCTGCTGAACGAAAACTACCAGCATCCCGCGATGCCTCCAGGCGCCGAGGAAGGCATTTTGCGCGGAATGTATCTATTGCAAGACGCCGGAAAAGGCGACCGTAAAGCACCGCGCGTCCAGCTCTTTGGATCCGGTGCGATTCTGCGCGAGGTTCAAGCCGCTTCGGAACTGCTCGCCGCCGATTGGAACGTCCGCAGCGACGTATGGGCGGTGACGAGCTTTAACGAGCTGCAGCGTGACGGCGTCGCAGCGCGGCGATGGAACCTTCTCCATCCCCACGAGAAGCCGCGGCTCTCTTTTGCGGAGGAATGTTTGCACGACCACGCCGGGCCCGCAATCGCGGCGACCGATTACATCCGGACGTTCGCCGAACAGATTCATCCGTTCGTCGCCTCGTCGGGCCCTGGCAAGCCTCGCCGCTACGTCGCGCTCGGCACGGACGGTTACGGGCGCAGCGATTTCCGGCGGCGCCTGCGTTCGTTCTTCGAGGTCGACCGGCACTTCGTTACGATCGCGGCGCTGCGAGCACTGGCCGATGAAAGTACGATCTCTCCCGCGACGATCGAGAAAGCCATAAAGAAGTACGAGATCGACCCCAATAAGCCCAATCCCATCGACGTGTAGAAAGACGGCTACGGAATGAGCAGTACGATCGAGGTGCGCGTCCCCGACATTGGAGATTTCAAAGACGTCCCCGTCATAGAAGTCTTGGTCAAACCCGGCGACCGCGTCAGAAAGAACGACTCGCTGATCACGCTCGAGAGCGAAAAGGCTTCGATGGAGGTCCCGGCCGAGAGCGACGGCGTCGTTCGGGACGTAAAAGTAAAGGTTGGCGATCGGGTATCGCAAGGGGCACCCATCGCCGTGATCGCTTCCGAAGAGGCCTCCGCGCAACCGTCCGCCCAGCAAGCGCCCGCGGCGCAACCGGCAGCCGCATCGGAAGCACCCGCTGCATCGGCTGAGGCCAAGGCTGCGTCGCAGGAGCAAAGGGTCGAGGTTCGCGTCCCCGACATCGGCGACTTCAAAGACGTTCCGGTCATCGAAGTTTTGGTCAAGCAGGGCGACCGCGTCAAGAAGAACGATTCGCTCATAACGCTCGAGAGCGAGAAGGCCTCGATGGAAGTGCCCGCCGAGACCGACGGCGTCGTCGCCGAAGTCAACGTGAAGGTCGGCGATCGGGTCTCCCAAGGCGCGACGATACTCACCATCGCATCGCCGAGCGCCGCTCCGTCCGCGGCGCCGGCGCAATCCGCGGAGCCTGCGCAATCGGCAGCGCCTTCAGTGGCGCCGGCGGCGGCATCTCAAGTTCCGCCCGTACGCGAGCCGAGCGGCAACGGCATGGTGCACGCCGGACCATCGATTCGGCGCTTCGCCCGCGAACTCGGTGTCGATCTGCGCAAACTGGGAGGCAGCGGTCCCCACGGCCGAATAACCCGCGAAGACGTTCAAGGCTTCGTGAAGACGGCGCTCGAGAAGGGCGGCGAAGCAGCGCCGGCCTTCGCCGGGCTGCCGCCGTGGCCGAAACTCGACTTCGCGCAACACGGTACGGTCGAGCGCAAGCCGCTCTCCCGCATCAAGAAATTGTCGGGCCCCAACCTGCATCGCAATTGGGTGAGCATTCCGCACATCACCAACTACGACGAGGCCGACGTGACCTCGATCGAAGCGCTTCGCAATGAAGTCAATGCCGAGCAAACGCGAAGCGGCGGCCCCAAGCTCACGATGCTCGCCTTTCTGATCAAGGCATCGATCGCCGCGCTTGCGCGTTTTCCGGAATTCAACTCCTCGCTCGACGGCGACGAACTCATCCTCAAGCGCTATTACAACGTTGGCTTCGCCGCGGATACGCCCGGTGGTCTCGTCGTTCCGGTGATCAAGAATGCCGACACGAAGGGTCTGATCGAGATCGCACGCGAGTGTCAGGAGCTGGCCGGAAGGGCGCGCGACGGAAAGCTGAGCCTCGCGCAGATGCAAGGTGGAACCTTTACGATCTCCTCGATCGGCGGCATCGGAGGGACGGCTTTCACGCAGATCGTCAACGCCCCGGAAGTAGCGATTCTCGGTGCGACTCGAACGGCAACCAAACCGGTCTGGGATGGAAAGAAGTTCGTTCCCCGCTTGATGCTTCCGATCAGCATCAGTTACGACCACCGCGTGATCGACGGCGCCGGCGCTGCGCGCTTCCTGGTCTACGTCGCCGAGCTCCTCGGCGATTTCCGGCGAGTCATGCTCTAGAAAACCTGACAAGGGATGTCATATATGTCAGATATGCTGTCGACGAAAGAGCAATAACTGAGAGCATGAGGAGATAGGGATGATCAAAGGGATCGACATTGCCGCTTACCTGGTGAAAGACCCGCAGGCGCAGATCGCGTTCTACCGAGACGTTCTCGGCATGACCCCGACCGAAACCGACAGCGATGGCCGCGGCGCGGAGTTCACGCTTTCAGACGGGTCGACGTTCGGCGTCTGGAAGCCCGAAGGTGGAGAGACCGGCGGCGCGATCATGTTTGCGGTCGACGATGCGAAGGCCGCCGTCGAGCACTACCGCGCGCGGGGGCTAGAGCTGAGCGACGTCTTGGAGTCGCCGGTGTGCTTCATGTCGTTCGGCCAGGATCCCGAAGGTAACGGGATCATTATCCATCAGCGCAAGTCGTAACGGGTTAGCGCGCGTCGAGCTCGCTGCACGACTGCCTCGCGCAGCGCGGCGGGCTCGACGAGTGTCGCGACGTCGGACCACGCGAGCACCGCAAAGAGCGCAACCTCCGTACCCGGGAACGTCACCCGCACGAGCGATTCTCGTCCATCGTCCGATAGGATCTCTGCCGGCCAATAATACGTGACCCGTTCTAAGCCGTCGTTGTTGGCGCGCAGCGTTACCGCGCAATCCGCGCTGCGCGACGCTTGCGCGAAACGTGCCGACGACTCCGCCCAGTAACGCTCGAGATCGAAGTCGTCGGGGCGTTCGAAACGTTCGGACAGTTCGCGCGCGTGGCGCATCCGCTCGACTCGAAAGCTGCGCATCTCCGTTTCGCACCGCGCGATGAGATACCAGACCCCCGTCTTCGAAACGAGCCCGAAGGGTTCGACGACCCGCGTGGTCGCTTTTCCGTTTCGATCCTCGTATTGGATGCGCAGACACCGATCGTCCCAAACCGCGCGCCGCAGGGTCGTCAGGATTTCGAAGGGCGGCTCGGGCTGATTCCAGCGCCGTTGATCGAGGTGAATGCGCGACCGCGATTTATCGGCTGCGCGCTGCTGCACGTCCGCAAGGCCGCCGCGCAGCTTTTCGAGCGCGCGCACGAGCCCGCGTTCGAGCCCGAGATCCGCGAGTGGACTCGCGCCCGAGACGAAGAGTGCGCGAACCTCGTCCTCGCCGAAGTGCGTCAGTGCGCGCCGATACCCGTCGGCTAGAGCGATTCCGCCCGCGGCTCCGCGCTCGGTATAGACCGGCACACCCGCCGCGCCCAGCGCGTCGACATCGCGATAAATCGTCCGTTCAGAGACCTCCAGCTGCTCTGCCAGGAGGCGCGCGCTGCACTGCCGCCGCGATTGCAGTAAGAGCAAAAGTGCAATCAGCCGGTCCGCCTTCACAGCCTCATCAAACTACGCAAACATGACAGATCATGTCAACTATGCGGCTTCCCAGTGCCTTAGCTTACCTTTCGTTCGCTGGAATAGTTGACTAAAGTCAATATTCAGAAGAAAAAGTGACTAAATTCATTTTTTCAATTCTATTTTATGGTAATAATAATCATCTTTTCGGGGTGAAGGAGCTCAGCATGAAGCGTCCGCTTCAACGTCGATCGAAGGCGCAGCCGCGCCGGTCTTCTCTTCGCCCCTCGATTGTAAAGGGGATTATCGGGATGAAACATCTTGAAGGGGTTTCAGTCTCCAGCTTTTTCGTAATTGCCTCGCTCGTGGCCGTTTCTTCGTGCTCCGGTTCTTCAGGCACCGTACCCGCTGCCGGTGAGAACCGGAATGCGCAAGCCACGCAGTCCGGACGCGAACGAGTGAAGATCAGAGCCTTTTCCGATCTGCCGGTTGGAAGCAGCAGCGCCTCTTATGTTCCGTCCAACCTTACCGTCGGACCGGACGGCGAGATCTGGGTAACGGACGACATCGATCAGGATTACGGGGAAAGCGCGGTCGTACGCATCTCGACGTCCGGCATACGCACCAACACCTTCTTTTACCCTGGCCTCACGAGCGACGGTTCGACCCTCGACGACATTACCACCGGCCCGGACGGAGCGCTTTGGGTCACCGACGGCTACAACGGCCAGGTTCTTCGGCTGACGGTGCAGGGAAAGTATACGCGCTTTCCCCTGGGCTCGTTCGGCAGCCCGATCAGCATCGTAACGGGACCCGACAAAGCGCTCTGGTTCACCGCACAGATCGGAGCAAAGTCCGAGATCGTGCGAATGACGACTAAAGGCGCGATGACGCCGTACGCGGTCGCCGGCCAATTAATCGACATCGCCTCCGGCTCCGACGGAGCGCTCTGGTTCACGGACTTCGAAGGTAATCACATCGGCCGCATTACGACGACGGGGAAGATTACCGAGTACTCCAAAGGCATATCCGCCGGTGCGCAGCCGTTCTCGATCGCGCCCGGGCCGGACGGCGCACTCTGGTTCACGGAGCTGGCAGGGCGTATCGGCAGAATCACGACGGGCGGGAAGATTACGGAATACTCGAACGGCATCGCACGAACCGAAATGCCGCAAGACCTTGTCGCGGGCCCCGACGGTGCGATGTGGTTTACCGAGTTCGGGTCGGGGTCGGGCTCAACAGGCGCCAAGATCGGCCGCATTACGATGCAAGGCAGAATCACCGAATATTCAAAGATCGATCCGGCCTCGGGGCCGGGCGGAATCACCAAAGGCCTCAAGGGTGACCTTTGGTTCGTCGAGGGCAGTACGAACGAAGTCGGACGGCTGCGAATTCGATGAACAGCGCTTCGCAATTCGGTTTCACCGGAAGCGGTATAGGGCGCAAACGCATGAACGTATTTTCGTTGGCCGCCCTTCTCATAATTAGTGCGCTGCTTGGAGTGCCCGCGTGCTCGAGTTCCACCGGCGCGCTGCCGGCCGCCGAAGCTAGCCGGGTTTTGCAAGAGCCGCCCTCGGAGGTCGAACGAGTAGAGGTCAAAGAATTCAACGACCTCGTGCGTGGAAGCAGCAGCGATATTTACGATCCGTCCGACCTCACCGTCGGACCCGACGGCGCGCTTTGGGTATTGGATAACGCCGATCCCGATTACGGCGAAAGCGCGGTCGTGCGCATCTCGACATCCGGAAGACGCACGCACACGTACTTCTTCAGCGGCTTCTCCAGGAGCGGGGGCTCGTACTTGGACGATATCACCACCGGGCCGGACGGCGCGCTCTGGCTCACCGATAGCTACAACGACGAGATTGTTCGGCTCGGCGTTGGGGGAAGGTATACACGCTTTCCCCTCGGCGCGGACGGCACCTTAG
>DATAQH010000074.1:0-20308 GCA_036264815.1 Candidatus Cybelea sp. | reverse complement strand
AGCGTGCCGTCGTCCCCCACGGCAACTTCAAACGGAAGCTGAAGGCCGATCGAGTACGCCTTGCTGGGGCTGATGCTCCCGCGAGGGTAGACGGTCACGGTGCTGTTCCCATAGTTCGCTACGTAGAGGTTCCCGTGTCTGTCGACCGCCGTCCCGATCGGCTTGTTCAGACCGTCCGTAATTTGCCCGATCGGTTGCGCGTTCTTTCCATACTCTGGAAAGATATCGACGATGTTTCCGGTGGACGAGCTCACGTACAACAGGCGGGCGTTTTTTGCTCGTGCGGCTGCCGATAGCCAACCCGTACGGGACGCTCGCGGCTGCGACGCGATGGAAGTCGCGACAACAGCCGTCGCCGGCAAGGAACCGGGCTGAGCGCCGCTCTGCGCACACGCGCTAAGCGCGGTGCACAGCGCCAAAAAAACGGTCGAATGATACGGTCGCATAAGCTGGTCCTTCAAGCGGCCACGGGCCCACTGAACTAATTTTACCTAAGGTAACACGCTCTAGCATCTCCTTGTTAGGTCTGAAAGCACCAGAGCAACCCAAGGGCTGACCTATGCTCCCGGGACCTTTGGGCCGATGCCCGGGACATCTGGTCGGAATCGAGTTTGGCCGGCCATTTCTTACGGCGTGCCGAAGCGCATCGTGAACGTGCCCTGGTAGGTGCCGCCTTGTCCCACAGCCCAGGCGTCGGCGCTGGTGCGCGACGAAACGCCGAGCAGCTCGCAGCATCCAATCTGATCGGGATTGCGTACGTCGGTCCACTTCTTTCCGTTCCAGTGATACGTAACGTTCGATATGTAGTTGGACCACGTCGGAAAGACCTCGCCGTACCCGACGAGCCAGGCGTCGTTAGATGCACTTGCAGAGACGGCAGAAAACAGCGACGGCGAAAATAATCCTTCGATATAATATGGCTTCCATTTTGCGCCGTTGTAGTGGTACAGCAGTGCGCGCGGATTTTGGTCGTTGTAAAAAAATCCCGCGGCCCAAATATCGTTTGGAGAGGTGCCTGAGATGCTGACGATCTGTCCAGACGTGCTCGGGAAAGGCGCCTGGCTCCAAGACCTGCCGTTCCAATGGAGCGCGAGCAGTACGCCCTCGTCGTAGGTGCCGAACGCCCATGCGTCGTCGTGCGCCGGCGCAAATATCGAGTAGAGTTCGCCGTACGGGAACTGCGGGAAGGAAAGTGCCTTCCACGTCGCCCCGTTCCACCTCAGAATAAGCGACTCGTCGGACGACTGGGTCGGCCACTCGGCGCCGGCCGCCCATACTTCGTTTGCGGATACCGCGCTAATGCCGCTCAAGTAGCTCGCAATTCCCGGATTAGGCGTCTTCAGTCTTTTCCACGCATTGCCGTTCCAGAAGTCCACGACGGTTTGCCCGCAAACGCAACTCGGGTTATCGGCGTACCCCGCTGCCCAAACGGCGTTGCTTGCCGCGGCTGCGATCGAATTGAGCTGAACCGTCGGCAGCTGGATCGACGGAGTGGAGACGATAGACCACCGCTTGCCGTTCCAGTGTTCCGCGAGAGTGTCGGTGAGATACTCGCTGCGCGCGGGCCACGCACCCACGGCCCAAACGTCGCTCGATGCCAGATCTGCCACGGCATACAGCACGTTGCCCAAAATGGGGCCTTCGTCGGGACTCTTGACGACGGTCCACCCGTTATGTCTGTCCGTGAGGTCGTCCAACCGCCGTAACGGCCACTGCGGCAGGTATCCCGAATATGCGCCATGCGAACTTGACGGGACGGCCGAATTGCCGGCACAGGCGTTGAGAATCGAGCCTGCCAGTGCGACTGGCGCGAACGTGAAAAAACGCAAACGCCGCATAGGATGCCTCCTGCACTATCGAAGCGATCCCTTCGTAATCCGGTACGTCGGTCCCCGTGGCTCTAAGCAGCATCGCGAGGGGCGCCGCTTGCTCTACCGGGCTTTTCCGCGAGCGAGTGGAAGCACTGACTCTTCTTCGTACGACTCGTTTTATGACGCGCGTTCGGATACCATCTCGATTGAGAACACGCTTGAAGAAAGGTGAGAACCCGCTGAACGGTCGGATCGTTTCGGTCAACATCGGCACGCCGAAGGTCGTTACGTGGCGAGGCCAGACGTTCTCGACCGCCATTGAAAAGACGCCGGTGAATGCGCCGGTGCCGGTGCGCGGCGTGAACGTCGGCGATGACGATCAAGCCGACCGCACCGTCCACGGGGGACGCAACAAAGCTGTCTATGCTTACGCCGTCGCCGACTACTCTTGGTGGCAAAGTCGAGAGGGTATCGATCCCGTGCCCGGCCTTTTCGGTGAGAATCTCACGACTGAGGGCGTTGACCTCGGAAGCTGTCTCATCGGCGAACGCTGGAAAGCCGGCTCGGCGGTGTTGGAAGTATCGGAGCCGCGGCTACCATGTTACAAACTCGGATTCCGCCTCCGCGACGCAGCTTTCCTGAGCCGGTTCGCGAAAGCGCTTCGCCCCGGTGCGTATTTTCGCATCGTTGAGGAAGGCTGGGTCGGTCCCGGCGACACGTTGACGTTATTGCATCGTCCCGAAGATCACGAAGTTAGCATACGCGAGGTAATGCGGATCCGGCTCTTTGCGCACGAGGAGCGTGCGAAGCTCGCGACGGTGCCGGCCCTGAGCGCTGGATACCGTGACTGGGCGATGCTGAAGCCCAAAGAATTCGACGGATCTCTAGGTGCCGATGATAGGTGACCAAAACGAAGGAATCGGTATGAATCGTCTTTCTCTGCGCTTCGCGCGCCTAGCCGGCGCGCTTCTCGCACTCAACGCGTGCGCCGGTGGGCAGCCGCCGGTCGCCGCGTCATACTCAAGCGCGCAATCCGGAGCACACGCGGCGCGCGGCATCTCTGTTGGATCGTGGATGCGCACCGAGGCGGGCGGCGACGATCTGGTCTACGTGGCCGACGCCCTCGCCGGCGCAGTGGAAGTATACTCCTATCCGCAGCTCAAGCGCGTGGGGCGCTTGCGCGGCAAAGAGCCGGTGGGAGATTGTGCCGACCACGCCGGGAACGTTTGGATCATCGACCGCCGGAAGCAAACGGTCGCCGAATACGCACACGCCGGCGTAAAACCCCTCCAGACACTGCAGCTAGGATCCCCGCCGTCCATGGGATCTCAAAGCTGTTCCGTCGATTCGACCACGGGGGATCTCGCCGTTACATCGGGCAGCTTGTACGTTTTCCCGCGTGCAAAAGCTCCGCCGAGTAAGTACGACATCCACGTGTTCTTCGGCGAAGTCGACTACTGCAGCTACGATGACCGTGGTAACCTCTACGTTGACGGAAGCGTTGGTTTTGACGACTCTGACCTGGTCGCCGCGGTCTGGGAGCTGGAGAAGAACCAGCCCCCGCTTCGCCGCGTAAAGTTTCATGACGCCGTCACGTTCTTGCGCTCGGGCGGCATACAGTGGGACGGTACGCAGGTGGCGTGGGGTAATTTCAACGAGATCGGGCGCGACACGCAAGCAATCTACCAGTTTAAAACGCAAAAGCAATCGGGAACGATTACCGGAACCTTTAATCTGCGCTTCTCCAAGTCGTTTCCCGCCCAGTTCTGGATTCAAGGAAAGACGATGATCGTGCCCTCGTACTCGGTTCGCAACGGCGCGGTCGCATTCTTCAACTATCCCGCCGGCGATAGACCGTTTGCGAAAATTCTCGGGCTCAAGGAACCCCTGGGCGTGACGTATAGTGCGGCTGCGTCGCGGTGAGGTCGGAAAGGCTTCTGACCGTTTAGAATTGATTGCGCCGAGGGCACGAAAAAGGAGTCCGGCGGACGCCGGACCCCTTCTTTTTTTTTGCAGCGTCAGTCTTGAACTAGCGAACGCTAGTTGGCAGAGACCAACGCAATGCCGATCTTGAAGGTGTAGCTGCTGGTGCCGCTGCAAGTGCTTGGCGCGAATCCAATGCAGTAGTAGTCGGTGTATTTGACAATGCCCGACTTCTTGGGATTCTTGCCTGTATAGTCGATGTACTGATAGGTCGGATTACCGGGATCCGGATAGAAGTAAGTGTCGAACTTTTTGTCGATCTTGCCCTTCTTGCTCTTGTTTTTGACGATCCACGCGTTGTTATAGAGTTCGTAACCGCTGCCGGCTGAGGTCTCGATGTAAGGTCCGGAGTTACCCGGCGTGACCTCGATGCAGAAGGCGTACACGCTGTAGTTACACGACGAGCCAGTCAACTGCTTGACCCCGGGCATCGGGCGAGTCACCAAACCATGGGCGCCGGACCGGCCCATCGCCAAGGCTTGCGCGCCCGATGACGGCAGCGTCGACGACGAACCCGCACCGCTGGAACACGCTGACAGCGCTAGGCCGGCAGCGAGCGCGGCGCTAGCACAGAGAAAGCTTAAACGCATGTCCTGAGCTCCTTCCAGAACTAGTTTTGAGGAAAACTAGGTTTGAGCAAAACGCGCCCGCCTGATGACGGGTACGTCCTGGAAAGAGTGCGAGCCAACGCTTCTGTTTCCCTCCCGCTAAGCGAGCCGTTTGTCGGTAAAGGACCCCTGCGCGAGCGCCTTGACGACTATAGGATGCAGAGGAAGCAATCGGCAGCACTGCCGCTCTTCCGGCGAGCGTCCCCCGCGGGCGGCGTGTTCGTCGTCGTCACCGGGTTGGACAGGGTTCGAAGACGTCAAAGATCGTTTCGCCTATGGCGCGACCGTAATGCGGCTCGGTCTTGAGGCCTTGGATAACCGATCCCGCCGGCAAAGGGCGTTCGGCCCAAGGCGCGTGGCGCTTATCGAAACCGATGACGAGCGTGCCCTCGAGCACGGTGTAGATGTCGTACTCGTTATTCACGTGCCAAGGATAGACGAAGCCGTCGGGAAACCGGTATCGGTACAGGACGTCGCACATGCCGCGTATCGCACCCTTTTCGGAGGACGGCGAGTGTGAGCTCGCCTTCCCGGCTACGATGGCATAGGTTGCGCCGCTCGGAACGCCCTTACCGGTAACCGGCATCCAGTGCACGTCTCGCGGAAGAGTATAGAGCGTGCTCGCAAGCACGAGTGTCACGACGATGGTGCTCATACGATCGCGTTCGGCGGGACGGCGGGAATCGCTTGTCGAGAATCTCGGCTCCGATTTTCGGTACCATTGTGTCAGCTTTTGGTCATGCCTCGTGCAAGGCGACGCGATCCCAGATTCCAAACTCAAGGGGCCTCTGCGCTCTACTATGAGAAAGGTTGAAGACATGAACGCACACCGTCTTTTGGGCGCATTGGCGCTCGTCGCCGGCTCGGCCGTCGCGGCAGGATGCTCGAGCGGCGCCCACGTCGTTCCTCCCACAGGCTCGGCGGCGGCGCCGGCGAGCGCACGCACGGGCTGGTTGTCGCCGCAAGTGAAGAATGGCGGTCAGCTGTACGTTGCCGATCAGCCCAACCAGCGCGTCGCGATATTCTCTCAGAAGACCGGCGAACCGACCGGACAGATCACCGACGCGATCGCCGGCCCCGACGGATTGTACATCGATCCCAGCGGCACGCTCTACGTCTGCAACTTCGGCGCCGGAACGGTTACCGAATATCCGAAGGGCCAGACAACGCATTCGAAGACGCTGACCGGAACCATCGGGCCCAAGTACGTCGTCGCCGGGCACGATGGCACCGTCTACGTTTCCGATTTCGGCGACGGCTCGCACAGCAACCTGTACGAATACGCCAACGGAAGCACGACGCCCACGACGACCATCCCGTTCGCGACCTATCCGGCCGGCGTCGCGCTGAACGCTCACAACAAACTCTACGTAGCGTACGGCGACCCCACCAACAACGACATCGAAGTCCTCAAGTTCACGCCGGGGTCGACCAAGGGAAAGAATCTCGGCATTCACATCAAGTACGACAACGCCGGCGGCCTCGCGTTCGACAAGAAGGACGATCTGCTGCTCGACGATCAAAGCCTCCCGGGCGTCGACATTTTTCCGCCGGGAGCGACCACGCCGTCGCAGCAGATCAAAGGCTTCAATCTGGCCTACCAGATCGCACTCAACCGGAAGAACACGCACCTTTTCGTAAGCGATCCGTTCGGCCCGTCGGTTCAGGAGGTCGCCTATCCCTCTGGAACGCCCATTCTCAGCTTCTCCAGCGGTCTCTCGGGAGCGTTCGGGGTCGCGACGAGTCCGGATAGCAAGTATTAAGCGCCCTTCGCAGTTCGCCGAGCTGTCGCGGCTCCTGCGCCGTCTCGACGATCCGGAGTCGATCCGGCGCAGCCCGCTGGTGCGCGGGGCGCTCGGTGGAACGCGAGCTGGAAACGCTCGGGTCGACGACAACCTCACGCTGCTGCGAATCCGTGCCGCGGTGCTGTCTGCGGTTTCCACGCTCGATACGGAGCTCAACGCGCGCAACGTGCACTTCGCGCGGCAGCGCGCAATCGTCACGCGCTGCGACCTGCGCGGAGAAAAGCACGCCGCGGTTGCTGCCGATCTCGGCGTCTCGCTGCGCGAGTTTTATCGCGAGCGGCGGCGCGCGCTCGAGCGGCTGCTGACGAACCTCGAGTCGAACCTGCGCGAGTCGGCGCGGCCGGTGCGCAGCCTGCCGACCCGCTTCGAGCTCGAGCTCGATCGCGTCGCGAACTTTCGTCTCGTTGGGGCGTTCGGCGCGGCCTTCGCGCTGCTCGAACGCATCGCGAGCGAGGCCGTCGATCCCAGCGACGGCGTGCGCGCCTGGTGCTACGGCGTGGAAATCGCCAGCGACATCGGCGATAACGAGCGCGCGCAGCGCCTGTTCGCCCGCGCGCTGCAGCACGTTCGCGCTATACCCGATGAATTGGACACGATCGGCGAGGTCGCTCTACAAATGGCAACCGCGTACGTGACCTGGAACGCCGGAAACGACTTGTCAAGCGCGACCGTGCATCTCGAGCGGGCCGCCGGCGCTGCGGAACGGCTGCCGCCCACGGTCCAACCGGGCCACATCAGGGTCGCGGCCGGCGCGCTGTTCCATCGCGCGGAGCTATCGTGCCTGCACGGCGATCCGGCAGCCGCGCTCCACACGCTGGGCCGCGCTCGGCGGCTGCTCGACCGATTGCCGCATAAACCCACCGAGCTGCTCGGCCGCCTTTTTCTCGAGCTTAGCGTCGTGCACGATCTGATCGTCGGCGGCATGCCGCGTTCGATCGAATATGCGCTCGAAGCGCTGGACGTCTTCGAGTGCGCGCGTCACGCCGAAGGCGTCGCGGTTGCGAGCGGCCTACTCTGTAGTGCACTGACGCAGTGCGGCGAGTTCGAGCAGGCGTTGGCGCTCGGCGCGATGGCGCTCGAGACGGCACGCACCGCCGGAAACCCGAAGCTGATTGCGGATTCGGCCCTGCTGCTGGCGCAGGCGCACGCACTCGGCGGCGATCCACAGGTGGGGCTGGCGCTCGCACGCGAGGCTGCCGCGCACGGAGAGACCGCACTCTTTGCCGCCCGAGCGCCGCTGGCGATGGCGGAGGCGCATTTGGCGTCGGGTGACGCCGAACGCGCGCTCAGCTACGCCGATGAGGCTGCCCGCTACGCTTCGGCGCGCGGGATGGAGCGTTACACTGGAATGGCCGCGCGAATCTCCGCCGACGCGTACACCGCACTGAACTTGCCGTCACAGGCCCGCGAGCAGGCGGACCTAGCGCTTTGCCTTCTGTCCGCGCACGGACATCCGCACTCGCTCGCGCGCGCCTATGCGACGGCGCAGCGCGCGGGCATCGGCGGCCCGGCGCCGCGGCTCGCCCGAGAGATCCGAGACACGCTGCAAGCGCCGGATTCGAGGGCGCAGCTGGCAGCTCTCGCCCTCGGACAGCCGAGCTGGCTGCGATCTCTTTCCGATTGAACGCCGTCTATTGGACGGTTTGGAGCGTCAAGTCCAGCACGCGAAAGCCGCCTGCTTCAATCGACAGCGAGACGTTGCGCAACTCCGTAGCGAGTAGCTCGACGCCAGATTCCCAGGCACCGCGCGCGCTGTTATACAGGCGCAGCAGATAGCGGGATCCGGGCGGCGCCGCATCGTTGATCAGCAGCGAAGCGAAGGTCGTTACTTCCGACGTATTCCCGACGAGGATCGCCAGGCCACCCTCGCGCTGCAGGGCAATCACGGCCGCGTCGTCGGAAAAGACCTGCACGTTATCGGAAACGTCGGCGGCGAACAGCTCCACGCTCCAGTCGCTGTCGACGTCTTGGGTCGAATAGATGCGGAAGCCGGCATCGCCCTCGCGGACGAGAAAATAGGTTAAATACGAACCGTGATATGGAAGATCGCGCAGGCCGACCCATTTCCAACTCACGGGAATGAGGGGATTGATTTTCGGTGCGCCCGGCGCGAGCATTACGCCGCAGACACCCTCTATCGCTGCCCACAGAAAGCGCGGCGGTTCCCACGGCGAGAGCCGCATGCCGTGGTTTGAGAGGCTTTCGCCGTCGAACCATTCGCTGAACTGGCCCGGGACCGTGTTGTAGAGGCGCGGGTCGATGGCGTAATGCTCGAACGACGAGCGGAGCGCGCGTACCATAACGTCGGGATGGTATCGCGCCGCGGCAAACGCGTACCACCACGTCAGCCCGGGCCATACGCCGCCGAGCAGACCGGAATAGGCAACCGGCTCGTAACGCGGGTCCAAACGTGAGATCGTCCGTAATCCGGCCGACGTCCAAAAATCGGGACAATTCAACCGGCTGATGATGCGGAACGCCGTGTCGTCGCTGCACGCGCGCATAATAACCGGGAAGACTTCGTCACCGGTCACGTCCGTTCGTGCGTAGCCTTCGATATCGACGTTGAGGTAGTACAGCCCATTCTTCGGATTAATGAGATGGGTGTCCATCGCATCGCGAATGCATGCGGCCCCTCTCTCAAAATCGATCCGGTCTTGCTCGAACGTGCCGAGGTTCTCCGCCAAATGTGAAGCGGCGCGCAGGGCAGCGCAGCACTCGGCGTTGATCTCGGTTACCGCGCCGTTGATGCTGTAGCGCGGAATGATATTGCGCCATCCGGCGATACCCCAAACGTCGCCGCGCGGATCGTGCGCGTTGCAGAAGACCAAGCCGCGGGCGTCGATTTGGGAGATAATGTAGCGCGCGGCCTTCGCTACCGCGGGATAGGTGTTCCCCAACCACGTGAAATCGCCCGTCGAGCGAAAGTGGTGATTGACTGCGAGGATGAACAGCGGCGTATCGTCGTTGATGTTCAGTCCGTCGTCTTCGACCTGACCCGTGACGGCGTCGAAGTACTCCGGGAGCTTTCCGTTGTCGTACTGGCGGCGTGCGATGTCGTCGAGCAGATCGCGAGAGAACGACGGGAGAAAGTGATCGTTGCCGTAGACGAACCACGCCGAGTCGCGAATCACGATGTTGGGATAGTTGCCGGGGTCGTTCGTTAGCCCGCATGCGGTCGGGTACGTCGCCATCACGCGGCGCATGTTCACTTTGCTCCAGAGCGCCCCATTATTGATCACCGGATCGGGCGTGAGTACGCGTCCGTACCGCAGAACCTGCGTGAGGTGCTCTATAGTCCCCTCGAGCGCTGCGCGCGATTCCTCGCGCGTTAGATAGTTCCGCAGCGCATCGAGGTCGCCGCGAGCGTAAACGCCCGCGACGAAACAAAATTGCCGGCGTTCGTTCGGCTGGAGGGCGACGTCGAGTTGAAGCCGCCCAAGGACCGCGCCCACGGCATCGACGTTGTTGTGAACGTTGTGCAGATACGTCGCGTCGTACGTCCCGCCGTAGTCGAAGTCGCACCCGTATCGCGTCGGCGGTTCCGAGAGTCCGAAAATACGAACCCACTCGGGACGGCTCTTGTTTACGGCGACGAGCGCGTTTGCGCCGGTTTCGAATCGCGTCTGAATGTCGGCCGGCGTGCTGCCGCCCAGCATTGCGGAGCCGATGACGCGCAGGTGATGCACGATGGCGTCGCGGTTGAGAACGTCGACGATGATGTACGCCAAAGGAGGATCTTCGTGTCCGGGGTTCGTGCCGCCGAGCGGAAGGAACGTCGTTTCCGCAATGTCGATTACGCTCTTTAGTGTATAGCTGACGCGCTGATATGCCGGATGAAGTTCAAAGACGCGTTTGCCGACGTCGGCAAACAGCTGCGTATAGCTCGGAGCGTCGTGCCCGTCCGGCGGTTCGCCGGCATCGGAAAAGCTGAGGCTGCCGAGCGGAGTGGAGCGAGACCCGTATTGAATGCCGATCGTGCCGATCAACGATTGCGCGGCGTCGTTGAGAAAGACGCGTTCGACCTGGCCCGTACCTTTGGTGAGAATCCATACGGCGCTGTTGCCGAGGCTCGCGCCCATACCGAGGTTTGACTCGGCGATGGTGAACGACGGCAGCGTATCGGCTCTCATGCCGGCTATATTCGCCGCCCGTTTTTCGTCATCCTGAAGCGCGCTACAGCTCTAGGGCGACGGCGGCGCCTTCTTCACTCCAGTGCTCGCCGAGCGCCATGAGGTCGTCGAGGCGCTCTCCGAACGCGTTCCGGAGCGCGGCGGTGATCCGCTCGCACTCTTGCCGTTCGGTGTAGTCACGGCGCGCGCCGAGCGATTTCAGCCGTTCCTCGACGAAGCCGAGCAGCATTGCGGCTCGTTCCAGCTTCTTTTCTTGGAAAGCCTCCTCCGAGCCGCTTTGCAATGCCGCTATCGCGGCGACGTGCTGGAGGACGAACGCGGTCAGCACCGGCGAGCGTATCTCGCGCGCCGCTTCCAACGCTTGCGCCGCGTAGACGCGCGCATCGTCAAAACAATCGAGCGCGACGAGATAGGCCGTCATATTGCTCAGATCGGCCGCCTCCGAACGGCGATTCCGGGTCGCCGCATGGCCGGCGCGAGCCTCTTCCGCTCGATGCAGCGCAGCGGCCAGATCGCCGGCTTCGCACTCGACCTCCGCGAGGTGGCCGGCGATCGACGCCGCCGGTCTCTCCAGGCCAAGCGAAACATATAGGGAAAGCGCCTCGCCGTAAAATCGGCGGGCGCCGTCGACGTCGCCGTCGCGCGACCGAGCCGTGCCGAGATCGCTCAGTGCGAGTGCCTGCAGGCGGCGATTCTCGAGCCGCTCGGCCGCAGCCAACGTGTCTTGCAGAAGCGCTTCGCCCCTCGAACCCTCTCCAATCGCCGCAAGTGCACTGCCGGCCGCGTGTTCGGCGCGTGCCACTTGCAGATCGTCGAGTACGGAACGCAGCCGTAGCGCTTGTTCGGCCGACTGAAGTGACGCCGCCGATTCAAAAAGCGCGCCGCAGAGCTCGGCGTCGGCGATATAGAGCTGCGCGAGCTCGTCGGCGCGAGTCTCTTCGGTAATCGAGTCTATTGCCAAACGCACCCAGCGCCGCCCTTCTACCGAAGAAAGGGAGTACCACAATCGCGCGAGCGCACCGGCGAGAAGGCACCCGGAACGCAGATCGCCGCGTTCCCCGAGCGACCAGCCGAGCGCGGCGCGGAAGTTATCGAGTTCGGCCTCGGCTTCTCGGAACCACGAGCGCTCGGCCGCGCCGTACCAGTCCCGGTCCAGTCGCACGGCAATCTGCAGGAGCGCGAGCGCGTGGCGGCGAGCCAGCGCGGGTCGTTCGCCCCGTTCCGCCAGCTTTTCCGCTGCATATTGTCTCGTGGCCTCGAGCAGATGATAGCGCGTGCCCCCGTGCGCGAAGTCGACGACGACGAGCGACTGAGCGATGAGCGACGACAGCGACTCCAAGACGCTCTGTCGCGGAATGCTCTCGTCGGCGCAGACCGTCGTTGCCGTTTCGAGGGTAAAACCGCCGGCAAAAATGGCGAGCCGGTCGAAGAGCAGCTGCGCCTGCGAAGAGAGGAGCTCGTAACTCCAGTCGATTACCGCGCGCATCGTTGCGTGGCGTGGAACCAGCGCTTGCCGCCCCTCGGTCAGCGTATCGAATACTCGATCGAGGCGATCGCAGATCTCCTGGGGTGAGAGCACGCTCGCGCGCGCGGCCGCGAGCTCGAGGGCGAGGGGCAAGCCGTCGAGACGCCGGCAGATCTCGACGACCGGCGGCACGTTCTCTGCGGTAATCTCGAACCGCGAGTCGGCCGCCCGAACGCGGTCGATAAAGAGGGCGACGGCGCCGTACGTCACGGCTTCATGAGGCGACAAGGCGTTTTGCTTGGGGACGGAGAGGGAGGGGATCTGATAACTTCGTTCGCCGGCGACGTTCAGGGCGCCGCGACTCGTCGTCAGCAAAGCGACGCCCGGACATTCGCGCAACAGCGATCCCGCCAGCGCGCGCGCCTGCGAGAGAACGTGCTCGCAGTTGTCGAGGATGATCAACAGGCGTTTCTGCGCGAGATAGGCGAACAGCGTTTCGAGCAGCGAGCGCGGCGGCGACTCTTGAACGCGCAACGCTGCCGCCAGAGCATGCGGCACGAGGGCAGGATCGTTGAGTGGGGCGAGCTCGACAAACCACACGCCGTGCCGAAATCGAGATAGCGATCGAGTTCCAACCTCGACGGCGGCACGCGTCTTTCCGGCGCCGCCGGTTCCGACGATGCTGACGAGCGGCGCGGTATCGACGAGCTCGGCGATCTCTTGAACGACCTCGTCGCGCCCGAGGAACGATGTGAGCTGGCGCGGCAGATTGTGCTTGGGGGCCGCGAGGCGCGGTCCACGCGAAGGTCGTGCGCAGCGCTCCAACGTCTGCCGCGCTTCCTCCGAAAGGGTGAGCGCATCGGCGATGCGCTCGAGCGTCGCGCGGTACGGCGCTTTGCGATATCCGCGCTCGAGCGCACTGACGGCTTGTACGCTGATCAGGGCTCGCTCTGCAAGAGCCTGCTGTGAGAGACCGGCTTCTACCCGAAACGTCTTGAGAAGGGCCGCGAGTTCGGCCGTGGCCGCCGCATCTTGCGAAGCCGATCGCGATGGTTCCACCGTCGCGCGCTCTAGATTCCTGGTGCCGGCGCGACTCCGATTGGCGGGTCGGTCACGCCGCCGAGTACGTCGAGGATGTACACAACTAAGCCCGTGAGGCTGACCGAGTCGATGTTTCCGGCGGCGTCCGCCACCCAGAGATTCTGAGCGTGGCTGCTGTCGAAGTTTATGTTCGTCG
Organism: Candidatus Cybelea sp.; assembly: GCA_036264815.1. GTDB lineage: Bacteria > Vulcanimicrobiota > Vulcanimicrobiia > Vulcanimicrobiales > Vulcanimicrobiaceae > Cybelea. Next base: position 7,266 of record DATAQH010000074.1, on the reverse strand, counting down.
GAATGATCAGGCCGCCGAGGATGATTGGCGTGAAGAGGCCGCACGACGACGACCCGCGGCATTTAAAGATGCCGAGCAGTTCATCGACGTAATAGAGATTACCGGTTCGGTCGAAGGCCAGTCCGCCGGCCCTCAAGATTCCCGATTTGACGAGCACGCCGTCACCGTTGCATCCCGCGAACTCGACGATGGAGCCGCTCAGTCTCCTTGGATCGTTGAAGCTCCAGTAACAGTTGCCGCTTGCATCGATGGCGATACCCTCGCCCTGGATCGGATCGCTGCCGTAGGTCAGCGTGCGCGACGCTTCGTCCTGCTGGTTCAAATAGATGCTGACGCTTCCCGCGCGCCCTGCGGTGGTCGAGCCGTTCGAGACGGCGACGAGTTGCCGATCGGGCGTGGCGCCGACATTGACGGGAACCTGTCCGTCATCGCGCAGCGTCGCCACGGGGCCTTTCGGCCCGTTGCGCGTCGTACGATAGACGAGGACGTTGGACGCGCCGGAGTTGGCGATGTACCACCGGCCGTCGGGCGTCGTCACCATGCCCATCGGTGCCGAGAATCCCGAGGTTAGCGTTTCGTAGGGCTTCAGCTTGTCGTGTCGCTTGCGCTTGTAAACGACGACCTCGTTGCCGGAGGGCTGAGACGAATACATCCAGTCGTTGCCGTAAAAGTGGACCGCCGGCCGCGCTACCGCCTGCGACGCGCCAACGTATGACTGCGTCGGAGCCGCGGGCGTACCTTGCGCACATCCGGTCGCTGCGAGGGCGATCGTCAATTGCACGAGCCGCCGAGCCACAAAGCTAGACACCAAACCAGAACTTCGTCGCAGTGCCGGACCGGTCCTTGGTAAGGCTGCCAAGGGGAGAGAGCTAGCCATGTGTTTTTAATTAAAGAAGGCCCGCCTCGTGCGGACCTTCTTTAGGCCTCCTCTTGGGTGCGATTGTTATTTTAAAGGGTGACCTTTACGCCTACCCTCAAGCTACGCCCCTTGGCGTCTTTGACGAGAAAATGCCCGCTGCCCAGGAGCGCGGCGGCGATGTTGAAGGTCGTTTCTCGCGTCCCGCTCGAGGGCGAGATTACCACGAGTCCCTTCGTGTGATTCGTCAGGGTGAACGTTCCGTCGCCGTAGCCGCTCTCTCGGAACTTGCAGTTGAGAAAGCCCAGGAGGACGATTCTAACGTGCTTGCCGCAGGACGAAACGATTGTTCGCTTTGCGTCCGGCGCAGCTAAACCCGAACCGGCTTGCGGTGCCGACAGCGCCGTCGAGCCTGCGGGTACGTAGCTCGACCCCCCCGGCGATGCGCCGTGGCACGCGACGATGCTCAGCGAGAGCGCTGCCGCTGCGGCGGCGAGGTTGATTCGTCGAAGATTGAACCTCATGAATTTGCTCCTTTGTCGATTTCGCTCGAGGTTTGCATGATGTCGAGGGAGGTCTCGAGCAGGCCCACTCGCAGACTTAGCTACTCCGGACGATCGAAGTCGCCAAGTCCGTCTGCATTACGTGGTGGTCGTGAGAAAAAAGCTACACGTCAGCATGGGACCAGGGTAATCTACCGACCGAGCGGCGCCCATATACAACCGCGAAGCGTGTCAGAAAACTGTGTGAGTCGGGCCCGGCGGTGCGGCCCGGGCGGCCTTGCCGGGCCGAAAACCCTTCCTCTATCGCGGAATTGCGGGTCGGCGAAGATCCCAGAGTTTGGCATGGGGCGTCCGAGGCCGCATCCGCGGGCCTTCGGGTAGTGGAACCTTCGGCGCAAACATTCCGTCCGGCAAAAGGTGCCCCGCTCCGCCTGGGATCAACATGACCGCGCGCTCCACGCCCTGTGCGTCGACGGTTGCGCCGACGATCCGGCCGCTGTTGTCGATGTTGCCGCCAAAGAGCACGTTGAGGTTCGTGTTCGGAGGAATGAGCGTATTGAGATCGGTCATCGTCCCGTTCTGCCAGAGGTAGCCTCGGCAGTTTCCGCTCGCATTGCACGATTCGCCGACGACCTGCCCGCGTTCGTTGATCCCGCCGGCGAAGCTATCGAGATCGCCGGGCAACGTGCCAAGATCGCTCATCGTGCCGCGCTGCCAAAGGAATGTATGAGTGACCATGTTTCCGGAAAGGTCCGAGTTGCCGATGATCTGACCGTGGTTATTGATGTCCAGTGCTACGTTGACGGTGCCTCCCAGGCTGCCGAGGTTGGTCGGTGAGGCGTTTTGCCAGAGCACCGCGTGTGTTGTCGCAGCGGCGCACGAGCCCGAATTCCCCACGGCAGCCCGTCCCGATTGGGTAAGCGTGTACGCATACGACACGGTGTCGCCCGAATATGGCGGCAGAGTTGTGATCTTGCCGTTCGGCTGCCAGATGACGCCGAGGTAATCCAAGACGTGCGGCGGGGTGCAACTCGGATCTTGAGTACTGGTCTCGGCTGCACCGGCCATCTGACCGTGCGCGTTGATGTCGTTGGTATTGTCATTGTTTCCCCCGAGGGTCGGGAGCGAGGTCATCCTGCCGCGCTGCCAGCTAAACCCGAGGCAAACGTGTGAGGTACCGAAACCGCAAAAGTTTTCGTTGTTCGGGTCGATGGCCGCGCTCTCCGACCACCCCACGAACTGACCCGCGGCGCCGTGGTTATACTGGAAGATCGCACTGTTCGGACCGCCCAGCGTGCCGAGATCGATCGTGTGCGGAGGATCTTCCCAGATTTGGGCGTGCAAGATTTGGTCTCCGCTCAGGAGTGACGTGCCGCTGGCTTGGCCGCTGAGGTTGAGATTGATGGCGAAGCTAACGCTTCCGCCGAGCGAGTCCAGCGTGACGAGACTGTAGTGCGTGGCGCCTGCTTTTGATCGTGCGTCCGACTCGGATTTCGTGGCGCTTTGCGGCGTCGCCGCTGAAGGCGCGAAGCTGGGCGACGAAGCGCCGCCGCAGCCGGAAAGTATGGCGGCGGCCGCTAATGCGGCCGATGTAGAAACGACTGTGATCGAAATTCTCATTGACGGATGCTCCTCTCCAACCAAAGAAAGTGCGAGGGAGTAATAACGTCCGATCGTGCGCGAACGTGACGCATCCGCTTGCGCACACACCGCTTCGATCCACAAAGGGAGCACCGTCGAAGGAGAAGCTAGGAACCCTTCGGTCGCCGTAAGCTATTGCTTCACCTCGACGCGGTGAACCTCAAATGAATACTACATGAACGGCGCAAGACGGACTCATTGAAGGGCCGCGGGGCGTTCCTTGATCTTCCCCTAATCGGCCGGTAATCGGCGAGTCGTAGCTTATGAAGTAGTAGTGCGCGCGCGTTCGATCGTTTCGGCTGCGCTCTTGGTCGCGGCGATGTGCTGTCAGTTTTGCATTGCCGCTGAGGCGCCTTTGTCGGTCGTTGCGGGGACGGTCGTCGACATTCGCAATGGACTTCCGGTGGCCGGCGCCACGGTCGTTCTCGAATCGAATGGCACGCCGGTCGCCCGCGCGACGACGGCGCGAGACGGCACGTACAAGCTCCCCAGCATCCCTCCGGGCACGTACCAGCTTGTCATTTTGGCCAAGGAGTACGGAGCGACGCGGCTGACGGGCCTCGTCGTCGCGCCGGGAGTCGCGCAAGTGCAGCTGCGAACCGCACTGATCCGCGGTACGCTCGACACGATCGCCCGCGTCGAATCGAGCACGAATACCATTGCGCGTTCGAGCACCGTGACCGAGTCCGTCAACCCCGCCGTGCTGCAGCAACAAGACATTCTGCGGATCGGCGATCTGCTTGGAACGCTTCCCGGGGTGACCGCCAATGCGAGCTCTTCTTCGGCCGGTGACGACGAAACGATCAGCATTCGCGGCTTCGATCCAACCGAAACGGCAACGCTGCTCGACGGTCATCCGATCGGCCCCATCGGCGCGCAGGGTGCCGGCTTTAACTTCGCGGACTCACCGTTTTGGGGGCTGCGCGAAGCCGACGTCATTTTCGGCTCGGGCGCAACCGGCCTCTACGGCGTTTCGACGATCGCCGGCGCCGTCAACTTCGTGACCATCGACCCGACGGAGACGCCGAAATTCGAGATCGCCCAAGGGATTGGCAATCAAGATCAACTTTTCTCGGGACTCTTGGCCACAGGAACGCTCGGGAAGGCCGGTTATGCCGTCGCCGCCGGAGTACAAGGCACGCAAGGCCAGTTCGGCCCGCAGTTCGTCGCGCAGCAAGGGCTGCTGGGAGCCGACGCCAACGGCCGCCCGAACGTCACTTCGGCGAACATCGCGGCGAATACGTATGCCGTCGCGGGCTCCTACGTGCTGCGCAACGACGTCGTAAAGCTCAGTTACGATTTCGACCCAAAGACGAAGATCGAAGGCACGTTTTGGGCCGGAACGTCGTGGGTCGACCACACCGGCAACGGCGACAACGACTACAATCCGTATTCGTACAACCTGTACCTCTACCAACAAGGTTTGGCGTCAGACCCGAAAACCCACGTACGCCTTCCGGACGGCCAGCGCGAAACGTGCGACGAATCGATCGCCTTTCTCAACGACAGCCCCGCGGGTTTCGGGTGTTACTCTGCCAGCGAAGCGGCGGCGATGACGGCCGGCCCTGCCGGCGGCGGCCCAAACTCGTTTACGGCCAACATCAACCAGGACTACCACCTGCGCGTCTCGCGAACCATCGGAAATACGCAGCTGCTCGTCGACGGGTTCGTCGACAACTATGAGACCAATGACAATTCGCCGCCGTCGGCGGCCATCGGCGGGTTCTCCAGCGATTACTTCTTGACGCACGGTCTGCTGATCTCCGACACGCTGCCGCTCTCGAAGAACGACATTTCGTACGGCCTTTACTTTCAGCATCAAGCCCACACCGGCGACACCTTCAACCAGGCAACGAACATCTTCGGAAAGCCACTCGTGGGATTGGTCCCAAATCAAGACTTCACGCTGACGAGCACGAGCTACTTCGCCTCCGACCAGTGGACGCCGAATTCGCGCTCCGCGGTCTTCGCCGATCTCTGGTTTCAACATTCGAACAACACGCGCGTGACGAATTTCGATCCTCGTTTCGCGTACATCTATCACGCGAGCGTCAGCGATACGCTCAAGCTCAGCGGGGGCCACTCGTACAGCGAGCCGGATCCTGCGCTGCTCTACGCGTTCCCGAGCCTCAACCGCGACGTTTCCGGCTTCAATCCGGTCTGCGGCCCCGGCGACCTGAATTCGATCGGCTCGGTAGCCGATCCGAACCTGCTTCCCGAAACCGCGACCGACATCGACCTGTCGTACGCGCATCGGTTCACGGAGGGAACCGATCTGCAAGGCGACGTTTATCAAGCGACGGAGTGGAACGCGCTTCTTGGGGGTGTTTTGCCGCTCAGCGCGACCGGATTCTCTCAGATACCTCCGTCGCTGGTCGAGCGGTACTTGAGCAAGATCGACACGTTCTGCCACTATCGAGCCTCGCCGTCGGATTTGGCGGTGGGCACGACCTACAACGCCGGCCAGGCAAAGTATCGCGGCGCCGTTGTATCGCTCGACTCACACCTCACGCGCAACGTCGAGTTGACGGCCGACTATAACGTGACGTCCTCGGCCTTTTTCAACCTCGCTCCCTCGATCATGCAGAACAACGTCACGCTGATCGAACATCAGCAGACGGGGCAATCGCCGCTGCACACCGCCGACGTCGGCCTGACCGGGACCGGCGGGCCCTTCGAGGCGACGTTGGATTCCCACTACGTGGGGCCGGGCAACTGGCTCAACCGCGGCGGCTTTTGGTACGCCAACGCCAGCATCTCCATGAGTCATGGACCGGTCACGTTTACGCTGGGGATCAACAACGTCTTCAACAGCGTCGCGTCCGATTATGGCTACGTCGGGCTCGGCGTCTTCGTTCCGGAGAACCAGTACGGGACCGATCGTAACGCTTTCGACCAGGGGTCCGAGCTGTTCGGCCTGCCGTATCGAGCCTTTCGGTTCGTCATGACTTTTAAAGGCAGATGACCGCACGTCAAATTTATGTCTGGACGCACCGTGTTCTAGGCTTCACCTTCGGCGGGTTCTTCGCGCTCTTGGGAATCAGCGGGGCGTTGCTGGTCTACCGAAGCAACGTCGACGCATTCTTGGATCCGGCTCCGTACCGCGTTTCCGGATCAACTATCACGGTCGGCCCCGATGCCGCGGTCGCGATTGCGCGCCGGGCGTCGGATAATGGCCGCCTCGTTCAACTCGACGTCCCCCACGCAACCGGCTGGCCCGGCGGAGCCGTCTACGTCGCTGACTTCAAACACCAAGTTGGATCGACCCTCGCGTACGTAGATCCCCACGACGGGCGCATTCTCGCGCAACGGCGAGGCAAGCCGGCGGTGACGAGCGCAATCAAGAGCTTTCACACGGAGCTCCTACTCGGCGGCGCCGGCAAAGCAATCGTAGCCGTGCTCGGCGGAGCATTTATTCTGACTACGGCCGGCGGTCTGCTAGTATGGCCGGGCTGGCGCAACCTGCGCAACGGACTTTCGATAAGCCGCACCGCGTCGGCATGGCGCATCGGTTACGACCTTCACAAGATCCTCGGCATCACGAGCGCCACGTTTTTCCTCGTCTTTGCGGCTACCGGCATCCTGCTCGTCAATAAGTCTGCGACGCGAGCAGCTTTCGCAATTAAGCCGTCGCGACCGCCGCGCGTGCCGGCACACTCAGCCGACGCTCGGCCACTCGCGCTCTCTGGGTTGCTCGCCGCAGCACACGGCGCATTTCCGCAGAGCACGGCACGTTCGATTAACCTTCCGGCGTTGGCCCATAGGCCGGTCGTCGTGTACCTGATCGGGCCCGGCGATATCGATCAAATCGACGGGAATGAGCGCGTGTACCTCGATCCGATCACCGGCGCCGTCCTCGGCCGGGTCGACGCTATGCGCGATCCGGCCGGCTTCACCGATATCGTTTACGCATTGCATACCTGCCGGCTCTGGGCGAACGGGCTGCCCCGTGCAGGTGCGGTCGTATTGGGCCTCGTGCCGGTGGTACTGTTGGGTCTCGCAACGACGACATGGGCGTTGCGCCAATCTGCCAGGGCGAGGCCGAAGGGCGCACCACTAGCACACTAGGCGCGTAAGACTAGCTCTGAACTTCCCGCGCTAAGAAAAATTGCAAAATGGCGTGCGGCGGTAGCGCTCTCGCGGTAGAGATGTACTTCGGAAGCCGCAACGCGCGACGCGGGCACGACCACCGTAACGTGGCCTACCGCGCAGACAAGCGGCGTGCAGAACGCGCCCACCCACCCCGGCGGAACCCGCACCCGTTCG
>DATAQH010000070.1:0-21961 GCA_036264815.1 Candidatus Cybelea sp. | reverse complement strand
AACGCGCGGGTCAGAGTCTCGGTCACGCTGCGCTACAATCATCAAGGCGAACTCGACCGGCTCGTTGCCAACATCAGCGACCCGCGCTCCGGTTCGCACCGTCATTTTCTTTCGGCTAAAGAATTCGACGAACATTTCGCGCCGACGCCCGAACAGGAGCGCCGCGTAGTTCGCGAGCTCGAACGCGCCGGCTTCAAGATCGAAAAGCGCTATCCGAACCGCACGATCGTCGATGCCACTGCGCCAACGGCGACCGCCGAACGCTTTTTCTCGACGGAGATCCACGCCGTCCGTCAAGGGAAGTATGGCGATCGTTATACGAACGTTACACCGGCCACCGTGCCCAAAACGATCGCCTCGCTCGTGCGCGACGTATCGGTGAACGACTTGGTCGTCGTTCGCACCGTCGCCGACCAGAGCGGTGTCGAAACGCAACGCTCGGCGCCGGTCTTCCAAACCGATGCGCAAGGGCGCACGATCCTCCCGCTCGGCGGAATACAGCCGAACGATTCGACCGGGCAACTGGTAAACGGTAACTTTGCCAGCGGTTCCCTCACCCCGGGCTGGATCAATGAGAGCACGACGTCGGGCAACTACGTTTCGGTTACGACTGCGCAGTCGTACCAAAGCACGTACTCCGCCTTCATGGGATCGCTCGGACCGCCGGAGATCAACGGTTGGGCCTCGATCGCGCAGGAAGTAAAAGTTCCTACGGGCGGGGTTCTCAGCTTCTGGGTCTACCAGGGCTCCAACGAGGGCACCCTGGGATACGGAACGAGATACGCGTGGAATGCGGGCTACCTGCTCAATTCGCGCGGCTCGATTCTCGTGACGTTTTACAAAACCGTCGTCAATACGAACGGATGGGTCAACTATCAGATCAATCTGAGCCGCTATGCCGGGCAGACCGACTACATCTACTTCGGCAGCTACGGCGACGGATACTCACAGACGTACATCTACCAGTATCTCGACGACGTCGCATGGGCGGGCGCGACGCCTACGCCGTCTCCGACGCCTACGGCAAAGCCGACGGCGACGCCGACGGTCAGCCCGACCGCAACGCCAACTGTCAGCCCGACGGCGACGCCAACCGTCAGTCCGACGGCGACGCCGACCGTCAGCCCGACGGCGACGCCAACCGCACAGCCGACCGCAACCCCAACTCCGAGTGGGACTTGCAACAACGCAGCGCCGGATAACGGACCGCTGACGAATTCGACCGGGACGCTCGCCACGGGCGTTGCCAAGCCGTTCGACTTCCCCGTACAGCACGGCTGCAACGGCGCCGGCTACACCGCCGCAATCGTCATCGACGATCCGGTAAACAAGAGCTACTTGTCCACGTACCTCTCGGCTGCCGGCGTCACGCAGTCCGGCACGGTCACCAATGAAACCGTCGACGGCGGCGGGAGCGGTGACGACCCCGAGACGGATCTCGACGTGCAGACGATTTCGGGATTGGCTCCCGGAGCAAACGTGATCGTCTACGACATCGGGTCGCTCGGCGATCAGCAGATCGAGGATGCATACAACCAGGTGCTCACCGACGGAAAGGCGACGGCCGTGAACTCGTCATTCGGGGGTTGTGAATCCAGTGACGTTCCGTTTGCCGATGCGACGAACTCGATTGCCGAACAAGGAGCGGCCGAGGGCGTTGAGTTCTCGGCTTCGAGCGGCGATTCGGGAAGCAACGAGTGCAGCGGTAAAAAGGGCGTGAGCGCACCGGCCGGCGGCCCCTACTTCTCGTCAATCGGCGGAATCGATTTCACCGATACGAGTCAAGGCGTGCTCGAGACCGTCACGATGGGAAGCGTCGACGGCGATTCCGGCGGTGGAGGCGTTTCGACGGTCTTCGCGCTGCCCAGTTATCAAACCGGAATCACGGGGATGATCACGACCGGACGTAATCAGCCCGATATCTCGCTGCCGTTCTTCCCCGTTGCCGTCTATACGGGCGGGGCGTGGGGTGAGTATCTCGGCACCTCGTGGTCGTCGCCGGCTTCCGTGGCGCTGATCATCGAAGCCAACGAACTGCACGCCACGAAACTCGGATGGGTCGATCCGGCCGTGTATAGTCTGTTTGCCTCGAGCGGCTACAGCAGCTACTACACGCCGTGTACCTCCGGCAGCAACGGAGCATACTCGTGCAATGCCACGCAGTATAATCAGGCCGCCGGCATCGGAGCTCCGAAGGGCTGGGCCTTGGCCAACGCCCTATAAGGTTCGGTTTCAACCAGCGAACGGGACGTGCGCGAGCACGTCCCGTTTTCATTGCGAGAATACGGTGAGTGGATGTTACCGTGAAATTGCAAACCGGCGGCGCGCCGCGGGATCTTCCGCGTCACGCCGCCGGCGATTGCCGAACGTTTGGCCGCGCCGGCTAGATCGGCGAGAGTGAAAGCGTTTCAGTATTGAGGTTATAGCTCCCGGAAGCAACGAGATTGTTCGGGTTCGCGCAGATCACGCTGTTTTCCGGACCGTACACGACCACCAGCCCCGAAGGTCCGCACTCGACTTGGACGAGCTGATAGTTTGAAAGGAAGGTCGAGCCCGGAGTACTCGGCTGAACTTGATACGAGTTGTACGTAGTGCCATTCGATACGATCGAGCCGTAAACCGCCGCGGAGGTGACGCCGATCGCCATCGCACCCCAAAAGCCGCCGCCCCAATAGCCGTACGCCGGCCCCCATGCAGCGCCGCCATTCCAGCCCCAAGCTCCCCCCCCGCCATAGACGGGGTTATTGATGTTGACGTTATTGCGGTTTCCAGTATTGATGTTGTTGTTGCTCCGGTTGCCGTTATTGCTGCCGTTCCGGTTGCCGTTATTGTTGCCGTTGCGGTTGCCGTTGTTTCCGTTCCGGTTGCCGTTATTGTTGCCGTTATTCCGGTTGCCGTTCCCTCGGTTACCGTTATTCCGGTTGCCGTTCCCGGCGTTGCCGTTGCCGCGGTTACCGTTTCCGGCGTTGCCGTTGCCGCGATTGCCGTTCCCGGCGTTACCGTTTCCGCGGTTGCCGCCGCTGACGCTGCCGCGGTTGCCTCCGCTGACGCTGCCGCGGTTGCCGCCGCCGCCCCCCCCGCGACCGGTATCGCGAGACATATTAAAGCCTCCGGAACTGCTCGGCCGGGACCCGCCTGACGGCCGGGAACCGCCCGAAGGCCGGGACATGCCACCCGACGGTCGAGACCCGCCGCCGCGACTCATCCCGCCGCCGCCTCCGCCTCGACTCATCCCGCCGCCGCCACGGCTCCCGCCGCCGCCGCCGCCTCGACCCCCGCCACCACCGCCGGGGCGTTCTGCGAATGTCGCCACGGGCGGAAGGGCCATCAGCAACGCCATCACGATACACAGATACTTCATTACTTCACCACCTTGTCTATCCGGCCGCTTAGGCTCAGGTACGTTCCGCGATCTGTAGTGAACGAGAGCAGAAGGCTGTGCGGTGCAACCTTTGAGGTCGACATCATCAGTTGCTGCGGATCGTCGGTCGAGTTCACGTAAACCGTTCCGTGACGCAGGTCGAGTGATTTTGGCGAGCCTGCAGCAACGAGCGTTCCGTTCTGGACGAGACAGACCATCAGCTTGCCCTGATACGAGCATGCTGCGCGGTTGATGACGAGCGTGCTTTTCCCGTCCGCCGTCGAGACGTAGAGCGCATTATGGATAATCTTGATCCCGACGTCGGCGTACCGATCGGTGTGGCCGTCGGCCTGCCGGATCACGACGGTTCCGGTCGCGGCGGCAGGGGCGCAGCCTAGAGCCAACCAGCCAATGAAGGCGAGGGACCCGGCCGCCACTTTTAATCTTTCAGAGCACGATCGCATGAGGTTCCCCTTTGTGTGGGTGAGAGGCCCGGCATTTCGCTGGCCTTGTACGGAAAATTTACCACTCCGGACGTCCCCAAGCAATGGCACGGCTGCCCCGGGGGCCAATTGTGCGTTAAAGCGCGACGCCCGCCCGATTGCTTGGCGGGCGCTTAAGCCGCTTCGCGTGGCTCAACCGCTTCGTCCCAATACGGCGCGCCAGGCCGCGCCAAGAAGGGCGCCGGATGCGTTTTCGGCGATGCTAACCGTTGCGAGCCTTCACGAGCAAATCTTCGCGACGATGAATTTCTCGGCTGGTCGTCCGCAGCGGTTCGCCCAGGCGTTCGTGCCGGTTTGCGACGATCTCCGCGAGAATCGAGAGGGCGGTCTCGGCGACGGTCGCGCCTCCGAGATCGAGCCCCGCCGGACCGTGAATTCGCTTCAGCGCGCCTTCGTCGAAACCGTCCTGCGCCAATGAGGCGCGGCGCGCCGCTTGCGAGCGGCGGCTGCCCAGCAGCCCGATATATGGAGCGTTCGAACGCAGCGCGCAGCGCAATGCCGGCAAGTCGAACTTTGGGTCGTGCGAGATCATCACGATGTGGGTGCGCTCCGAAAGCACGGAAGGCAGATACTCTTGCGGCCATTTGCGAACGATCTCGGCTGCTTCGCCAAGTCGTTCTTTCGTCGCAAATGAGGGTCGCGGGTCGACGACGATCACGTTGAAATCCGAGCGGGGCGCGATCGTGGCAAGCTCGGCCGCAAGCGCCGTTGCGCCGATCAGAATTAAGCTCTCCTTCGCAGGATACTCGTTCCTGAAGATCTGCCTCGCGCCCGCGGCGTCGACGTAATCGAATGCGACGTACGCGGCCCGGTCTCCGGCGGCGATCGCGCGCGTTTCTTCGGCAAACGCCGGCTCGGGCAGCCACGTTACGACCTGCATGATCGCACCGCAGCCGGGCGCCGCAAAAATTTCGTCCTCGATCGTCAGGTTGATGTCGAGGCGCCGCGTTCGCCCATCGCGCGCGGTCTGCTGTGCGGCCTCCACGATTTCGGACTCGTGACAGCCCGTCCCGATGTTCCCGACGATTCGTCCGCCCGCATCGACGGCGATCGTCGTGCCGATCGGCGCCATCGCCGCTTCGCGCAGCGTTACCAGCGTCGCCAGAGCAAAGGTCCGGCCTTCATCAAACCACCGCGCCGCGGTCGCAAAAACTTCACGCACCGGGCGGCGCAGTTCGACGCCGCCGTGAGCCCTTCCGTTTTTGGCCGAAACGCGCTAACGCGGCGGACTCGGCCAGTCGCGGGTCTCAACGACTTGCATTAAATCGGCATGCCAGGGAATCGCTAAGAAGCTCTCCCGATCTTCGGGTTCCATGTCGTTAGCGCTGGTCTGCACGAGCCGGCGCGCTTTCTCGAGCATCTGCGATGCGGCGCGCTTGTCGCCGTCCAGATGGTAGATCTGTGCGGCGGCCCAATAACAGTATGAAGGCCAGTCCGTTGCCCGCATGATTGCGTCTTCATCCGCGAGCAGACGGGCCACGGCGTCGCGCGCTGACGGAAGATTCCCGAGCGCGCCGTACCAAACGGCAAGATTCGCGAGCGTCATGCTCGACCATACTTGCGACTCGGATCGCGAGCGCAGCTCGAAGGAAGGTTCGGCCAGGTCGATCGCGAGCGCGTAGTTTCCGGCCAGCGCCTCGGCAAAAGCGAGGTTCTCGAGTATCGAGGCTTCCAAGAGGCCGAAACCTCGTTCGCGTGCGATCGTGAGCCCGAGTTCGGCGGCTTCGCGAGCCCCGCTGAAGTTACCGACGCACGCTCTCAGAAAAACGAGATTGTTGAGTCCGTTTGCAAGTCCGCGCTCGTCGTTTACCCCCTCGAAGATCGCTGCAGCCTTTTCGCTCGCCGCACAGGCGCGTGCAAAGAACCCCAGCCTCATTTCGAGCAGCGCTTCGTTCATGAGCGGGCCGGCGCTGCCGGCGGGCCGGCCGGTTTCGCGGTAGATGCGCTCGGCATCGGCATAGTGCCGGCGCGCTTCGGCGTACTCCGTGCCGACCGCGGCGAGCGTTACGCCGAGCCGGCCATGCGACTGCGCTTCCGCGGGGCGGTCACCGAGCTTGACCGCAAGTTCGAGACATCGGCGCGCCACCGAATGGCAGCGCCTCATGTCGCGGCGTTGATAGGCGATCGTCCAGCCGCTGCTCAGTGCCAGATGTTCGAGCTGCGGATCGGCGGCACGGGCTGCGGCCTGCGCCGCCTCATCGAAGAGCGACTCGGCGGTCGAGAGATGTCCGCGATGCGCTTCGACCTGCGCGAGCGCGCAGAGGGCCGCGGTCGTTTCGGCTTCGTCGTGCGCCGCCCGGCTGCACACCAGCGCACCGGCAGCGGCAGCGTACGATTCGGAAAGATGCCCGAAGTTGAAGGCCATCTTCGCTTCGGCGAGGTGCAGCGCCGCGCGCGATTGGGCGTCGTCGTCAGAGATGCTTGCCCGAAGATCCTCGGCCGCGCGCTCGTGCATCTCGCGATCGCCGATACCGGCGGCAAACTCCATGCGCTGGAGCAGAGCGGCTCGATGAACCGCCGCATCGCCAAGCTCGGCGTCGACCTGGTCCAAGGCCTGCAGCGCCGCGTTGCGAGAGTCGCGATCTCCCGACCGAGACTCGATGGTGATCCGCTCCAACAGAATTTCCGCCCGTCCGCGAACGTCGGCGAGCAAGAGTGCGCGATCGCAGAGCGTTCTCGCTTCCGCCGGCGCGCCGATCGAAATCGATCGGCGTACCGCCTCGAGATAGCAGCGCGTCGCGTTGACGGTATCGCCGGCAGCATCGTAGTGCGCCGCCAGGAGTCCGGAGAGTTCCGAGAAGCGCTCGGGGTAGAGCTCTTCGAGCACGCGCGCAACCCGCCGGCGCCGCACCGCGGCGGTTTTCGGCGAGACGGCACCGGCGATTGCCTCGTGGATCAAGTGATGGGTGAACGCGTACTCGAGAAATCCGCGGCCGGTCGCTTCGCGGATGATGCGCCGGTCGAGGAGTTCGTCGAGCGCCTCGGTTAAGTCCGCCTCGTCCCAGGCACTGACGTCCCGAACGGCATCGCGCGAAAAGCGATCGCCGATGCACGCCGCGATTTCAGCGGCAGTTCGAGCCGGCTCCGAGAGACGCTCGAGACGCCGTGCGACGATGCCGCTCAGCGAGGCGGGGGCGGCCCGCTCGTCCTCGCGAACGTCGACGACGAGCTGCGTCAAGAAGAGCGGATTGCCTTGCGACGCCGCGACCAACGTTTCCGCGGGACGATCGTACACTTCGGGCAGGGACCGGCGAAGCTCTTCGACCTCTGCGATCGAGAGACGGCCGAGCCAGATGTTCTGCGCACCGGCTGCAGCGCGTCCCTCGCGACGTAGGCGATGCAGTGCGTGCAGCGGTGCGGCTTCGTCGTCGCGATAGGTCACGACGATCATTACCGCCGCGCCGGCGATCCGGCGCAGCAGAAACTCGAGCAGGTCCATCGATGCGGCCTGCGCCCAGTGGAGATCCTCGAGCACGAGCAGTAGCGGGCGCTGCGCGGCGAGATCCGCGAGGCAGCGAAAAAGCGACTCGAAGAGACGAATGCGCTCGCTCTCGGCATCGAGGCGCGGGACGGCCGGAAGGCCGACGCGCGCATGCACCTCCGGAAGCAGGGTCGCGACGCATGCCAGCGCCATACTCGGTTTGAGCGCTGCGATGAGGGGGAGCCCGCTGCGAAGGCCATCGACGATGCTTTCGTACGGAACGGCTTCGGGCGAGCTGGTAGCTCCTACGAGCACGCGGCCGCCGCGATCTTCGACAGCATGCGCGAACTCCCAGACCAGTCGCGATTTACCGATACCGGTCTCTCCGCCGACGAAAACGCAGGCGCCGTGTCCGTGAATGACCCGGCTCCAAGTTTCGAGCAAACGCTCCATCTCGTCGTGCCGTCCGACGAATGGCAGAATAGGACCGGCGCCCGCGACCGCCGGCGCTTCAACTTCACCGTCGGGCTGGTCGGCGGTCTGCCCGTCTGCAATACGCTCCGCCAGCGCCGCCGTTTCCGGCATCGGTTCGGTACCCATCTCGGCGCGCAGCCGCTTCGCGAATCCGGCGTACTCGCTAAGGGCTCCGGCGCGATCGCCCAGCTCGTAGCGCATCGCGATGATGCGGCGCACCATATCTTCCCGCCAGGGATCGACCACCAGCACCTTTCGCGCGGTTTCGATCGCGAGCGGAAAGTCGGCGCCCCGCCGAGCCTCCGAGACGCGTTCCGCCAGACATCGCAGATAGGCGTTGCGATGCCGTTCGCGGATCGCGTCGAGCCATTCGTCGTAGATCTCCGGCAACAGGTCGCCGCGGTACAGATCGATCGCCTCGCCGATTCGGCTACGGTCGGCGCAGGCCTCAACGAACGCGTCCACGTCGAGCCAGACGTCGGCCTGCGGGTTCCAAGCGATTTTGTCGCCGTCGATCGACACGTAACGTTCCGCGGGGCGGGGCAGAATCTTCGGCAGTTCGCTCAGCGTGGCGCGCAGCTTCGCTCGCGCCGAGCTTTCTTCGTCGTCGGGGTAGAGCAGGAAGGCCAGATACTCCCGTGAGACCGCGACCGCGCGATGCAGTAGGAGATACGCCAGCACCTGCAGCGACTTTCGCGGGGTGGTAAGACGCAGCGGCGCCCCGTCAAGGGCCACTTCCATGTGGCCGAAGAGACGGATGTCGAGACGTCCATCCGCGATAACCTTGCCCACGAAAGCAGCCTTTCTCGCAGTGCGCGGCTGCCTCCCGGCGCGGACGTTTCCGTACGCCGCGTCGGCTACGATAGGCCGGACAAACACGAGGCCAAGGAGACCCCGCACATGTCCGCATTTCCACCGTACCTACGCGTCCTGCCGGCGATTGCTCTGGCCGCCGGTCTCCCCGGCTGCGCGGGGAACCAAAACAGCCCCGGTGGATTCGTCCCGGCCGCTCCGGCGCAGCCTTCGCACGTCGGCACGCCGAACGACGCCCGCGACGGCGCTGCCGTTCCCGACGCCTCGGTTCGTATTTTCACGGCCAATCGCGACGGCGGCAGCGTCCTGGCTTTCAAGGTGAAGTCGACCGGAGACGTTTCTCCTCAGACGACGATCGCCGGCTCGAAGACCCAGCTGAGCGACCCCGACTCTCTGGCCGTCGACACGCTTGGAGACATCTATACCGCCGATGACGGCGCTAGCCAAGTCGAGGTCTTCGCCCCTGGCGCGAACGGTAACGTCAAGCCGAAACGAACGATCGCGGGATCGAAGACGGGACTTGGTCCGACCGAGGGCATGACCGTCGACACGTCGGGAGATCTTTGGGTGAGTAACTTCAGCGGTAACGCAATCACCGAGTACGCCCCGGGCGCCAAAGGCAACGTCGCGCCGGTCGCGACGATCTCCGGCACCAGCACCGAGCTCGAAACTCCCGTCGGTATGGCGACGGACGGGCAAGGACGTCTTTACGTCGCGAACATCGGCTCGGCGTCGATCGTCGCATTCGCAAAGGGAGTAGAAGGCAATGTCGCCCCGATCGTTTCCATCTCCGGCAGCGATACAAAGCTAAGCCGGCCGTTCGCGCTTGCCTTCGACGGGACCGGGCGTCTGCTGGTCGCCGACGAGAATTCCGGTGTCCTCGTCTTCGCTAAAGGCGCGGCCGGAGATGCGACGCCGGTCGCACAGATTACCGGCCTCAACGATGCCGCCGGCGTCACCGCGGATGCAAAGAATCACATTTGGGCTGCCGAGTTCTCGGGTAACGCGATCAAAGAGTTTCGCGCGAGCGCAAACGGCAACGCCGCGCCGATCCGCACGATCCAAGGCCCGAACACGACTCTTAACGGGGCGAACTATCTAGCGCTGCACTAGTACGCATCCAGCGCTAGCCGGGGAAACCCCCTCTGCGCCGTGCACCGGCTTCGCCATCTCTCGCGAAGCCGGTGTACGGAAACGAAGAAATGCGCCTCAGCATTGGCGCGTAAGGCTGTACCCTCCACCGCGCAAATGCTTGCCGTCAGGTGAGAGCGTCATCGTGTGGTTTCCGTAGTAGGTCAGCGTAACCTTATTTCCGTCGATGTTCCAGTTGCCGGAGACGCCGTCACTGTCGGTTACGTCACCACTCAGCCCCATCTTAAACGTCAGCTTGGGGTTATCGTCGGAGGTCCAACTTCCGACGAGATTGGTCGTCGCGCAGCCGCTGGGAACGGGAGTCGGAGTCGGCATCGACGCAAGCGGCGTGAGCGCTCCTCCGTAGAATTTGTGCGCGACGTCGAGACAAAGCGCACTTGCACCGTACGGGTTTAGGGGCAACTGCACCGAGCAGAGGAACGTTGCGACGTAGCCTTTGGGCAACGGATAGCAACGAACGGCCGCGGCGGCGCTCGGCGCCCCGGTTGCCGGGTTCTGTGCCGTCGCCAGCCACTCGCCGCTCCCCGACTCCGACTCGGTTGCGCCCGGCAAATAGGCTTCGATCGCGGCTTTCGCTTTTGCGCTGCAGTCCGCAAGGGTGCCGCTCGGGCTCACGTATCGAATGCCGGCCGAGAGATCGACCGATGCGAGAGCGATCGCCCCGCAGCAGAGGGTGCCGAGCAAGAACGCCGGGACGAAAAGCCTGCGCTTACCCATTTCTAACGGCCTCCCGTACTCGTCTGAGTTGAAATCGCGGTCGTTTTGCCATCGAACGCCGCGGAAATCTTCGAGCAGAGGGCGGCGGCCGTATCGGTACTCGGCGGCACCTGCGCCGCGCAGGTGAAGGTCACGACGTATCCGTTTCCGACGGGATAACAGTGGACGGCGGCCGACTGCGTCGTGCCGTTCGCGGTATCTCCGGCGTTGTACGCTTGCCATTCGCCCGTATCGCCCGTGCCGATCTCTTGTGCGCCGCCGAAGACCGACGTCAGCGCGCTTTTCGCGGCTTGGTTACACGCGCTAACCGGCTGATTCTGCACGACCCTTCGGGCACCGAGCGCCATATCGAGCGCCGCCGGCGCCTGGAGCGGCGGAATGATTGCAACGAGCAGGCCTGCCGCTAGGAGTACGGTACGATGACGAAACGTTTTCACGGTCGATCTCCTCCGAAGCGAGGGCGTTAGACGGCTACGCGCTCTACTCCCCTGCGCTTGTGAACGGCCGCTGCCCATGAGGTACTGCCCCGAAAAGCGTACGCTCATTCCGCTGGTTTGCGGTCATTCGATATGTCGAGGTTGTCCGCAACGATAACGAGCGGAGGGCTAAGACCGTGAATCCAGAGTCGAGGTTTTTTTCGGGCGCTCCCGGAAAATCGTCAGCAGCCGGACGTCTCGCGGGCGTCCGGACCGGGAACGCGCCCGCAGATCAGGGCGGACCCGGAGACTTTACTTCGACCGGTCCCTGGCGAAACGGCATCGCACTCACGCCGGCCGCCTTGCGGATTTCGTCGACGTCGTTCACCAGCGCTTTTCCCGTCGCGTCGCTGGGCGGGCAGGTAAGATCCGGGGAGCGCCAGCCTTGCCACGTGACGTAGGTGGACGATCCAAAAGAGGCGCTCTTCATGCACGGTTCGGTAACGGTTTTCGCCTGATGTGCCGCGGCGAGATCGGTGAAGAACTGCTTTGCGATGCCGGGGGGCACCGTAAAGGATCTCGCCGGGCTTGGCGAGGCACTTGGTCCGTGCACCATCGCGACGGTCGCGGAGCCGTCGGAGCGCACTTCGATGCGGTATCCCGACGTGTTGGTCGAACCGGAGTTGGTGATGAGCGCGCTATCGTTTGCTTTGGCGGTCATCGCCCCGGTGGCCGCCAAGAGAATAACGGCAGCGCCCAGCCATCGGCTACAGTGCGCCCAGGCCATTGGGACTTCCCCATCCCGTCGGGCCGTCGAAGCCCACGCGAGCGTAGCAGATGTACTTCATACCCGAAGCGCAGTTTATGCCGAGTTTCGGCGCAATATTGTTACCGGTGAGCGCGTCGTAAATGTGTCCCATGTGATGTTTCCAAACGTTCGATGCGCCGATTTGCGTACCCGCGTTGCCGGCTAGAGCGTAGGCTGCGGCGATGATCTGCGCCGAAGCGCTCGTACCGCCGTAAAGCCAGAAGCAGAAGTTTGGACAGGGCCCACCGCCCTCTTCGGAGTTGTAAACGATCACCGCAGAGCGCAGCGACGCCGATGCTGAGATGTCGGCCTCCGCGCGCTTGGCGCATAGGCTATCGGTCTGCCAAGAGGGCTTTGAGATTTTCGTGCTGCAGCCGCTCCCGGTGGCGCCGCAGGGCCCCTGGCAGGCGTCGTAAGTCCAGTCGTTCCAGACGGTTTCGGTCCATCCGCGTTTGGTGTTCGAGCGGACGAGATGCGTGCCGCCGACGCAGACGACGTACGTGTAGGAGCACGGCTGCTGCGGACCGCCTTTGCTCCCGCCTCCTCCGTCGTCTCCGGCCGCCGCCGCGATCACGACGCCGGTTTGATGGAAGGTACCGCTGTCGCCGCCAAATTCCTTAACGCCCCACGAAGCGCCAACGTATTTGGCGCCGAGTTTACCGGCGGTTGCAACGCCGGCGTAGAGGTTGTTGGTAAAGTCGTCCTGCGTCTGGACGAGGATGATCTTGCAGTTCGGACAGATCGCCGAGACCATGTCGAGATCGAGCGATTGCTCGCCCTTCCAGTCATCGCTCGGCGGCGGCTCGGAGGGAAGCGGCGAGGACTGGCCGTTCTGATTGACGATGCGCAAGCACCTCGTCTCGGTCGTGCACGCCTTGAGACCCATCGTCTTGCGATACTGCGCCAGATCCGCGGCCGCGTGATGGTACCCGTACGCATCGACGATCGCCACGACTTTCCCGTATCCGTTCGTCAGCGAAGGCAGGTGGTACGCGGTTTGCAGATCGATCGGGCAGTATCCCTTGGGAAAGATCTGGCGGCAGTTTTGAACTTCACCAGCCGGTTGCACACCCGCCATCGCGAGCATCGGGGTTGCGCCGGCGGCGACGTCGGTACGCACCATCGCAAAGCAACGCGCTCGGTCCGGGGACGCCGGCGCCGAGCAGAGGCTCCGAACCGGGTCGGCACTTTGGAAGGGAGCGTCTCCGTCGTCTGCGACCGGAAGGCCGGGCGACGCAGCGTTCGGCAGCAGCGAGGGTGCGGGAGCGCCGCCCGAGCAGGCGCCCAAAACTAGGATGGCCAGCAACGAGAGAACTCGAACGGATGCTCGGTTATTTTGCATTTGTCTCACCATGAAAACGAGTCCCGCGCCGTTTTAGTTTCGGACCGGCGCGCGGGATGCCTCGTTACGACCCCATTTGGCAAAGATTTGTTGATCGTCGGCAACGGAGCCGAGATCCTCGAGAGCAACTTCGTGGCGCGCCGGCGTGCCGCCACCCCGCGCGGCAGCGACCCGCTTCTCCGTGAGGCCGCGAACCAAGTACGTGCGTACTTCGCGCGCAGGCTGGCGCGCTTCGATGTACCGTTACGCCTTGAGGGAACGCCGCTGCAGGTCGCCGCGTGGCGCCTCGTCGCCGCACTGTCGTTTGGAGAGTTCGTCTCGTACGCAGACGTCGCTCGCGCGATCGGGCGCCCCGGCGCGCACCGCGCGATCGCGACGGCGATGGTTTTGACGCCACTCGATCTCTTCGTTCCGGCGCATCGCGTGCTGGGTGCCGACGGCCGCGTCAAAGGCGCGACCTCAAAATCGCTGCGCGCAAAGCTCGTCGCTTTCGAGCGGGCTCAAGCACCGAGGCGTTCTCCGTAAACGGCGTGCTCGAGGGTCTCTTGCAAAAAGACGGCTTGGTAGGCGACGATGTCGCGCACGAACGGAAATTGAGGGTGACGACGCGACCGGGAGAGACGATACCGCGCGCCGTCGCGCTCGAGAATCTCCCATCGCGCCATCAGCGGTAGGGCCGCGCGCACCATCCGCCGCGGATCACGCCGCAGTTCGGGGTCGACGAAAAGCTGCGGCGGCAGCCCAACGAGCCGCTCGGAGACGGCCCGCGCGGCCTCCTCCTCCGTAAACCAGCCGTCGTACTCGGCAAGCCACGCACCGAGGATCTGGCTTGTGACGATCGGCCGAATCGCGGCGAGTTTGGGCACCATCGGAGCTCCGTTGAGCCGCTCCACCCTATACAGCATCGATAAGCGCTTCGAGACGAACGGGTCGTAGCTCACCCCGAAAAGGTAGACGGTCGCAAGCGGCGCGAGGCGGTCGATCGCACCGCGCATCGTGCCGATCCGGCCATCGATCGAATATCGCCCCTCCGGCGTAAGGTAGAACGTGCCGCCGCGGCGCACGACGTCCTCCAAGCGGGTGAGATCGCCCTCCATATTGACGCGCGTCTCGTCGAGGATCTCGCGGCGATAGGGCTCGCGCACCGCCGAGACCTTGACAACCTGGCGCGCGAGAAGGAAGTTCTCACGCTTCCACAGGTCGCTGCTTTTCGTCTGAGGTGCGAATCGCGAAGCGACGCGCTCGTCGAAGATTTCGGCCAGCAACAGCGGACCGTGACGCCGTTGAACGGTCCAGGCGAACGCCGCAAGAGCACGCGAACCTAACTCGTTCTCGAGCGGAAGCATGCCGAGCGCCATCAGCATCTTCCCGGCGTTGACTCCCCGAAAGAGGAAGCTCAGCCACGGCAGACGATCGGCGAGAAAACCAGGCTCGTACATTCGCCGCGAGCTCGCCGTAAATATCGGATGCCGCCACGATCCGTTGCGGACGGTTGTGGTCGACACGATCGCCGGAGATTCGAAATCGTGCTGATGGTTTGCGACGATCAGCGTCGGGCCTCGCCGACGCGGAAGCTCGCCCCAAACGCGAACGCGATAGGCCGTGTGATCCCATGCGTAATTCGAAGTCACCGCCGCGCGCAATGGCCATCCCCACAGCGACGAAACCGGCCGGCGCCCGACGCGCAGCACCGAAAGCGCCGCCAGCGCGAAGCTGAAGCCGGAGAGGCCGAAGACGGCCTGGTATCCCGCTCGGTTTCCTCCGAAGACGCCGATTAGCCAACCCCCGACTAACGGCGCCACGATATTCGGCAGACTCGTTGCGGTGCCCCAAAGCCCGAGGTCGCGGCCGACGTCGCGCATCTTTGGAATCGAGTCCATTGCCAGCGCCCAGCCGCTCGACATCACGCCGCCAAAACCAATCCCGAACAGAACGGCAAATGGAAGCATCCAGGCGAGCACGGGCGCGAGGGAAAAGCCGATCGTCGCCAGCGCCATGCAGCCGATCGCGATCGAGGTGATGATCTTCCGCGGCGCGCGATCCGAGAGCATGCCGAGATAGACGCTGGAGATTACGGCCCCGCAGATCGTAGAGAACGCGTAGAGCGCCGTTCCGGCCGACGGGTTGTCGATCTTTTGCACGTCGCGCACGAAGAAGAGCACGAACGTCTGGAGCATCGTCAGCCCGAAGAAGACCAAGACGCGCGCCGCGAAGACGACGCTGAAGTCGTGCCAGTCACGAACGCGTGCGAGTTCCTCAGCGTCGTACTCGCCGTCGCCGATTCCCAAGAGCGAAAGGCCTCCCGCGGCCAGAATTCCCGCGGTGACCAAGAAACTCAGCGACGGATCGGGCATCGAACCCGCGATTGCAAAACCGAGCACGCTGCCCACGAGCGTTGCCGCTCCGCGGACTCCCGATGCGATCCCCCAGCGGCGCTGCGGCACGGATTCGGGAAGCAGCACTTGATAGGCGCTGAGCGCGACGTTAGCGCCCAAGGTCGCGATGACGAGCAGGACCGCGAACCACTCCAGGGTATGCACGTACGCCAGCGCGGCGAGCGCGGCAACGTCGATGACCACGCCCGCGCCGACGAAAGCGCGGCGCGAGCCGCCTCTTCGCCGCAGCGCGTCGGAGAGCCACCCGGCGAAGAGGGGGACGACGGCCGTTGCGAGCGCGACGACGCTGGCGAGCACCGCAAGTACGTAGACGTGGTTCTTCGGAGCGAGCCGAATCGTCGTCGCCGGCACGGCGATCGCCATTAGCGCCGTATCCTGAACCGTTAGGGGCACCCACAGCGCGTTGAGCATGACCCAACCGCCGATCTCTCGCAGATTAGCTTTTGAAACCTTCACGAAGCGGCGGCGTTATTGTTTGACGGCGTCGATCAACACGATTCCACGACCGCCAAAATCGCGTAACTGACTTAACGCGGCGATCGCCGCACCGACGGGGGTGTCCGGATTGGTCGCGTCGGTGAGGGAGAATCCGGTCTGATGTCTGACCTGCGCGTCGATCGGTTCGCGCCACATTGCCGGCATGTTCTTAAAGCGCGAGATCAAACCGAGCATCGGACCGGCTTTCTCGTCGAGCAGCTGCGGATCGACGGCCATCACGACCACGCCGTGCCGCTTTCCGTTTTCCGCGTTCGTGAAAGCCTCAAAGTCGAACCCGAGCGCTCGCGTGTGCGTACGTACCGCGTCGACCGTGTTTCCGGTAACGGCGACGCTGTAGCCCGGAGGCGGGTGCGCCGCCAGGTCACCGAGCCACGCTTCGAGCGCCGGCATCATCGCCTGCGTGCCGGCCACGACGTCGTGGCCGCCGTAGGTACCCGCTCCTTCGGAATAGATCGCTCGATCCGCCGCGCCGGGCTGCTTTGAGATCGTACGATGCCACTCGTGCGACGAAAGGACGTTGGCGCCGTCGTATATCGGGAAGGAAATCGGATTGCTCGTCGTGGACGCTCCCCCGGCGGAACCGTGACTCCCGCTCGAGCCCGAACAGGCTGTCAACGCCGCGGCGAGACCGGCGAAAAGCGCGCTTTTCATCTTCGTGGCCACTCGGCTGCGTTTCGAGGAGAAGCCCATCGCCCCCCGTAAGCCTCAGAATCGTGTCGCTTTCGTACGGTTCCTATTTAAAGATTGACGAGCTTCTCTCGCTGCAGCGGCCGCTGTCGCAGCCGCCCCACCATGACGAGATGCTCTTTATCATCATTCACCAAGTTTACGAACTCTGGTTCAAACAGCTCTTACACGAAATCGACGGTACGATGCTCGCGGTCGACCGGGACGACCTTCTGCGCGTGTCCAAGCAGTTCGGCCGCGTGCACGCAATCCAGCGGTTGCTCGAGCAGCAGGTCGATATCCTCGAAACGATGACGCCCCAGGAGTTCAACCAATTCCGCGACCACCTCAATCCGGCAAGCGGATTCCAGTCGGTGCAGTTTCGCGAGCTCGAGTTCACCTGCGGCCTTCGACGCACCGACGTGCTCAAATGGGTCGACCTCGACGAAGCCCAGCGCGCCCGGCTGGAGCGCCGTGCCGACTCGCCTTCGCTCTACGATCGGGTGAAAGGTCTGCTGCGGCGGCGCGGCTTCGCCGTCGACTCTCACAAAGATTTGATCGAAACGTACCTGCAGATCTATCGCAACGAAGAGCAGAACTACGACCTCTACCTGCTGCTGGAGGATCTCATCGAGTTCGACGAGCGCTTTTTGTTGTGGCGCGGGCGGCACGTCCGCATGGTCGAACGCATGATCGGGCAGCGTCCGGGCACGGGCGGTTCGCCCGGAGCGGCTTACCTGGCGAACACCCTGCAGTACCAGTTCTTCCCCGAGCTCTGGGAGGTTCGCACCTACCTCGGTGAGGGCAGCTACGCATGAAAAAATGGAGCGAGGACTTTCCAATCCTCGCAGACTCCACGTATCTGGTCAGTCATTCGATGGGTGCGGCACCGGTGCGCGCGCGAGAGGCGTTGGAAGCGTACTGGGACGAGTGGGCGAGTGACGGACCCGAAGCGTGGGAACGGTGGCTGCCGAGAATCACCGAGATTGCCGACGGCATCGGCGCGATCGTCAACGCACCGGCGGGCTCGGTATTCCTCGGTCCGAACGTTTCGGTCATGCAAGCATCGCTTGGGACTTGCATCGACTTCAGCGGCGAGCGCAATGAAGTCGTGTACGAAGCGCTGCAGTTTCCGTCGCTCACGTACGTGTGGCGCGAGTGGGAGCGCTACGGTGCAGTCAATCGAATCGTCGCCTCCGACGACGGGCGCACGATCCCGACCGAGCGCATCTGCGCGGCGATAACTGAAAAGACGGCAATCGCCGTCATCTCGCACGCGTATTACGTCTCGGGTGCGCTGGCCGACATCGAGACGATCCAGGACCGCTGCCGGCACGTCGGCGCGCTGCTCTGCGTCGACGCATATCAAACGACGGGAATCGTTCCCTACGACGTCTCGCGTCTCGACCTTGACATCGTTACCGGCGGATCGCACAAGTGGCTCTGCGGCGGTCCAGGGTGCGGCTGGATCTACGTAAAGCCCTCACTCTCCAACGAGTTGAAGCCCGCGATCACCGGCTGGATGGCGCACGAACGCCCGTTTGCGTTCGAGGAAGCGCCAATTACCTATGCGTCGTCGATGTACCGGTTCGGTCACGGAACGCCGACGATTCCGGGCTACGTCGTCGCGGCGCCGGGCCACGAGACGATCCGCGAGATCGGCGTCGAGCAGATTCGCAAACACAACATCCACCTCACCGAAAGGATCGTCGCGATGGCGCTGGAGCGGAAACTGCGTGTCAACACGCCGCTCGACCCGCAGCGCCGGACGGGCTGGATCGGCATCGACTTCGACGGGGCGCAAGACGCCTGCCGCCGCTTGACGGAGCGGCGCGTCTTCACCGATTACCGCCCGAACTGCGGCATTCGAGTGGGACCTCACTTCTACACGACCGACGAGGACCTCGATGCGTTCTTCACGGCGCTGGACCACGTGAGGTGAACGGGTCGATGATCGTCGACCATACCAAGATTGGCGCCGCGTTCCGGCGCCTTTCGCTTCCCGTCGCCTTACAGCTCCTGGGGGATCAACTCCTCGGCACCGTCGACACGATCGCGATCGGCAGCCTCGGCACGATTGCGCTGGCCGGCGCGACGGCGGCAAACGCCGTCGTGCTCGTGCTTTTGTTTACGGTATCCGGGCTGATCAGCGGCACCGCGATCGTCGCCGCGCAGCGAATCGGAGCGAACGATCTGGACGGCTACGGGCGAACGGTGCGCGCGGGAGCGGTTGCGCCGCTGGTGCTTGGCGCGCTTTGGACTCTTCTGGCCCTCTTCTTCGCTGCTCCCGCGGTGCACTGGATGATCGGCGATCTTCACAGTGCGCCGGCGAGCGCGACCTATTTGATTCTGCGCTGCGTGGCCCTGCTGCCGATCTCGCTCTCGGGTACGCTGATGGTTGGAATCGGAGCCGCGGGAAATCAACGGCTCGGCGTGCTGGTGCTCGTCGTCGTCAACCTCATCCACATTCCGTTGCTGGCCATCTTGGGGCTCGGCTGGCTGACGCACCACCCGTTTGGGATCGTCGGAGCGGGAATCTCGTCGCTGCTCTCAGAGACGATTGCGGCGGCGGTTGCGATCGTCTGGGTCGTGCGGCGTCCCCAGTATCGCGTCTTTCACGAACGCGGCATCTCGTGGCCCGTCGCCGCGCGCTGCGCCCGGTTGGGATTTCCGGAGACGATCTTCTTGCTCGGCGTCTCGATTCCAGACGTCTTTATCGTCGCGATGCTCGCACCGCTGGGCGCAGTCTTCGTCGCCGCATTCCGCGCACTCAACGTCGTTTCGGACCTCACGTTCGTCGTGCCGAGCCCGCTGCAGAACACCGCCCAGATCGTGATCGGCCAACGCCTCGGCGCCCGCGATCCCCAGGGAGCGCGCTGGTTTTTCGAGCGCGCGCTGCGCGTCTCGCTCGTCATCACCAGCTTGACCGCGGTCGGAATGGCGCTCTTGGCGTGGCCGCTCGCCTACGTCTTTACGCTTAACGCGGCGGTAGCGTCAATTGCAGCGCTGCCGTTGGCGCTGCACATGCTGACCCTGCCGCTGAAGGGCTGGGCGATGGTCTCCCTCGCGCCGATCCGCGCCTCAGGCGATACGCGCTTTTCGATGACGGTCGGGCTAGCGAGCAGCGCGCTCGTGATCCCGCTGGCGTGGGCCGGCATCGAGCGCCTTCATCTCGCACTGTACAGCGTTCCCCTCGGCTGGATCGCGGCGTGGACGGTGCGAGCGCTGCTCACGCAATGGAAGTTGCGCAACGGCGCCTGGATGCGAAGCGCGCCGCTGGCCGCGTAGCGGGCGGGTTTCCGAGCGAATTGGTCCAACCGCCAAAGCATGGCGTTTACCGAGGGGTTCGTCTCGGAGCTGGTAGGCCGGCGCGCGACGATCAACGATCTCCCGATCGGACGGGTAGCCGACTTTCTCGTCGGTCAGCCGGACGCCGTCTTTCCTCAGGTCGACGGGTTGGTCATCAAGACCGCGCAGGGCTTGCGTTTTGCGCCGATCGAGAGCGTCGCCGACGTCGATCGTAATGGAACCGTCGCGCTGACCCTGGCTCCTAAGGAGCCGGCGCCGGCCGAACAAGAGGAGCTCTACCTCGTTGCCGACCTGCTCGACAAGCAGATCGTGGACATCGACGGGCGCAAGGTCGTGCGCATCAACGACATCGAGCTGGCCAACGCCGGCGGACGCCTGCGCGTCGTCGCGGCCGACGTCGGAATCGCCGGACTGCTTCGCCGGTTGGGGCTTCGCTCGATCGGGCGCCGCTGGCTCTCCCGCATCGGGAACGTGCCCCGTTCGATGATCGCTTGGGATTCGGTCGCTCCGATTCGCGAGGTCAACCCGTCGCACGTGCGCCTTTCGGTTAAGGAGAACCGTTTAGCGCGGCTGCATCCCTCCGAGCTGGCGGAGATTATCGGCGACCTATCGGCACGCGAAGCGGCGGCCGTCGTCGGGCAGCTCGACGACGAGACCGCTGCCGACGCGTTCGAGCATCTCGATCCCGACACGCGCAAGAATCTTATCGAGGACATCGGCACAGAACGCGCTGCCGACATCATCGAAGAGATGGACGCCGACGACGCCGCGGATCTGCTCGCCGAGCTTCCCGAAGAGCAGCAGTCGGAGCTGCTCGCCGAGATGAACGCGTACACGGCGGGCGAGCTTCGCGCTCTGGTGCAGTATCCCGAAGATACGGCGGGCGGTATGATGACGACCGATTACGTTTGGATCTATCCGCATCGAACGACCGAAGCGACGATTCGTAAAATTCGAGAGATCGCGCCGGTCTCGGAGTTCATCTACTACCTATACGTACTCGATAAAGACGACCAGCTGCTGGGAGCGCTCTCGCTGCGCACGCTGCTCCTGGAGCTGCCGACTGCGTTCATCGAGCGCATCATGGAGACCGACCTCGTCACCGTCGCCCCCGACACTTCCGCCGTCGACGTCGCCTCGACGATCGCGAAATACGACTTGCTTGCCGTGCCCGTTCTCGACGACGCCGGCAAGATGCTCGGGATCGTAACCGTAGACGACGCGATCGACGCGATCATGCCCGACGACATCGCAAAAAAGCTTCCGCGCGTCCGCCCACGCCACCGTCGCATGCACGCCGCGGCACCGTGAGGCCCGAAGAGATCGTCGACTTTGCCGAGGCCCTCGCGCGGATTAGCGCATCGGGCGGCGGTCCGAAAGCCCTCGCCGCACATCTCGCCGATACCACCGGCGCGAGCGTGCTGCTCGAAGACGCCCGGTGGCGCCACCTCGCAGCGGCCGGAAGGAACGGCATTCCTCCTAGCGGACGCGCGATCGTCGAATCCGGCGCGCCCGGAACGGCCCTGCGCATTACCTGCGGCGATCTCCATCTCGGCTGGCTCTCGCTCTTCGCCGACGATGCCGGCGGCGGTCTCCTGCTGCGTCTCACGGCCGCTGCGATCGGCGTCGAGATGGGGCGCGAGATTCCCGGGCGGCGCGCAAAGCGCGGCCTGTTTTGGAGCTCTTTGCTCGACGGCACGCTGCTCGACGCGGCCGTCGCTCGCGAGGAAGCGGCCCTGCAGGGAGTCGCGTTGGCGACGCACTATGCGGTGGTCGCGCTCGAAACCGACGAGAGCGTCGTATCGCCGGCTTTGGCAGAGCTGCGGGCGCTGGCCGCCGACGCGTTTCGCGCAGCGGGCGACGAGCTCGGCTTTTACGAGCGCGAGCAAACGCTGTTCGTCTTCGTTCCCGCAGCGCGCAGCGTCGAAGCAAGCAACGCGCGCACGGCGGCCGGGCTGCTGCCTCGCGCCGCCGCGCGCAGAAAATCGCCGCTGCGCATCTGCGGCGGCGTCGGAACCGTCGAGCCGCGGGCGGCGCTGGCGCGCAGCGGGGCGACGGCGCAAGCGGCGCTGGTCATCGGCCGGC
>DATAQH010000067.1:0-13416 GCA_036264815.1 Candidatus Cybelea sp. | reverse complement strand
CCCGCCGTCGCGCACGAGGTTGGTGACGAGATTCGGCGTGTCGGTCGAGAACGTCGTGGCGACCAGTGAGATCCCAATCAGCCACCACGGCGCCTGGCGTCCGGCCGCAAAGAACTCGGTGATATTCCGCCCGGCGCGGCGCGCGAGCAGGATGGCGGGCAGAAAGCTCACGCCCAAAGACGCGACGACGATGACCCAGTCCAGCGTCGTCAGGTGCATGAAGCGAGCGCGTTCGTCTCTTCTTGAGCGATGACCTCGGCCGGTACGAGCGCCATCTCGTTGGGGAGCTCGCCGTAGGCGTAAACGGCGACGCGTATTCCGGAGCGCAGCAAGAAGTCGGCAAGCACCGGCCGCAACGCCGAGGTGCAGACGAGGGCGGCCCGCTCGCGCGGCGTGCGCGTCGCGTAGCGTTCGATCCGCGCGCGCACCGCAAGCGCGGTCGCCGGCTCCGCGCCTTCCGCGCCGTAGCGGCACCACGCCGCGATCAGCCGCTGCTCGAACTCCGGCTCGAAGATCGCCGGCTCGAGCGCGGCGATGCCCCGGCGGCGCAAGAGATCGGGAACAATCGCCCGGCGGGCGCACTCGGCGAGTTCTCGCGGATCGCGCGTTGCGGCTTCGAGCATCGCTTCGAAGACGGCGATTGGGTCGCGCGGCCAGGCGCCTTCGCGCAACAGAAGCCCGAACGTCCGGTGCACGGCGCCAAACGGCAGCGCTTCGCCGCCGATCTCCTTGACCAACGCCGGCACCGTCGAGCGGAGATGTTCGAGCAGCGTGTGCAGCTCTTGACGGCCGACGAGCTCGGCGGCATAGGTTCGCGCGATCTCCGCGAGGTGGGAGCCGAGCACCGAGATCGGATCGAAAACCAACGCGCCCGCATTGACCGCGCTCTCCCGCACGTCGGGCGGAATCCAGGCCGCCGGCAGTGAGTAGACCGGTTCGCGGTCGATCTGCACGGAGAAACGCGCCAAGATCGTCTCGTCGGCAACCGCGAGCAGCCTCTCGAGTTCGAGGCGGCCGCCGCCCACCAAGCGGTCGCGAACCCGGATTCCGTACGTGCGCGGATCGCGCGCGAGATCGTCGCGCAAACGTACGCCGGGAAGGACGACGCCGATGTCGGCTGCCAGCGCTCGGCGAACCTCGCCGATCCGGTCGAGCAGCGCGTCGGCGAGCGGGGGCGCCAAGAGTTGTGCGAGGTCGGCACCGATTTCAAGTGCGACCGCGTCGACGCCGACCAGCCCGAGCGCCAGCTCCGGGCGACGCATGGCGTTCCGCTTGAGGCGTTCGCGGGTTTCGACGATCTCGCTCTCGCCGCGGCGGCGATTACGCTGCGCCATGGCCGCCAGCGTAAACGCCGTCACGCCCAAGAGGATAAAGAGCGGTCGCGGCAATGCCGGCACCAGCGCAAGCGCGAGCAGCAGACCGCCGGCGCTGCGCAAGACATCGGGACGCGCAAAAAGCTGGGTCGCGAGATCCGCGCCCAACGCACCGTCCGAGGCGACGCGGGTGACCATCATGCCCATCGCCGTCGAGATTAGAAAGGCGGGCAGCGTCGTGACCAGCGCGTTTCCGATCGAGAGCAGCGCGAAGGTCGAGATCGAGTCGACGGGCGAGAGCCCGTGGTAAAGGACGCCGACGAGCACGCCGCCCGCCAAGTTGAGCGCAACGATCACGAGCGCCGCGATCGCGTCGCCTTTGACGAACTTTCCCGCCCCGTCCATCGCGCCGTAGAAATCGGCCTCGCGTTGAACCGACTCGCGTTTGCGTCTCGCGCCTTCGGCGTCGAGCGAGCCCGCATGGACGTCGGCGTCGATCGCCATCTGCTTGCCGGGCATCGCATCGAGCGTGAAGCGAGCCGCGACTTCGGCAACTCGCTGCGAGCCGCTGGCGATGACGACGAACTGAATCGTCACGAGGATCGCAAAGACGATGAGGCCGACGACCAGATTGCCGCGCACGACGAACTCCCCGAACGCGGGAATGATTGCCCCGACCGCACCCGGCGTCGCTCCGGCCGTCAAGATGAGCCGCGTTGCCGAAACGTCGAGCGAGAGCCGAAAGAGTGTGGCGATCAAGAGGGCCGGCGCGAACGCCGAGAACTCGAGCGGGTCGTCGACGGTCACCGAGAGCAAAAGCACGAGCGCCGACCCGAAGATGTTAACCCCCAGCAGCAGGTCGAGCAGCCACGGCGGCAGCGGCACGATCAGGATCGCGACGATCGCCAAGAGTAAAGCGGCGAACGCGTAGACTGCGCGCCGCGACGAGCTCATGCGGCCGACTCCCTTGTGCGCGCGAGCGCGATGACGACTTCGGCGACCGCGAGATAGTGCTCGTGCGGTATCGGCTCGCCCGAGCGTACGTCGCGATAGAGGGCTCGCGCCAGCAGCGGATCCTCGACGACCGGGATGCCGTGACGGGCGGCGAGCGCGCGAACCTGCAGCGCAAGGTCGTCGATCGCGCGGACGAGCACCTTCGGCACCGCAACGAGTGGCGGAGCGTATGCCAGCGCGACCGCGACGTGGGTGGGATTGACGACGACGAAAGCCGCGTCTTTCACCTTTGCGATGCCGCCGCGCAGAAAGGCGCGATGCAGCGAACGCCGCCGGCCGCGGGCGGTAGCATCGCCCTCCTCCTCCTTCTGTTCGCGTCTGCGCTCTTCGAGGCTCATCCGCAGCCGGCGCAGCCACGCGTTGCGGGCGGCGGCGAACTCGACGAGGGAGAAGAGCAGCCCGATCCCGCCCGCAACGGCAACCACCTCAAGCGCGCAGGACCATGCCGCCGCCGCGAACCGGTCGAGCGAGGCCGAAGCGAGCAAAGCCGGTGCGCTCGCGGCGAAGGCTGGGAGCATCGCGCCCGCCGCACACGAGAACGCGAGGATCGCACGCATCGAATGCCCGAGCGTCTCGCGCGAGAGAACGCGGCGTATTCCTTGAGCCGGATTGAGGCGCTCGATTTTTATCGCGACCGGCACCAACGCCAAGCCGCCGTTCTGCATCAGCGTCGCGGCCGTGCCGGCGAGCGAAGCGCAGAGGATCGGCACGAGCGCAACGGCGACCACGATCCAGGCACTCGGCGGCGTCGGGCGCAGCGATGCGGCCTGCGCGAGCGCATCCGCGCCGAGGCTCGCAATGCTCGCGGCGATACCCGCGACACCGCAGGCCGCCGCTGCGAACGAGCAGTTCGCCGCGAGCTCGCTCGAACGCGCGACGTCACCCTCGCGCCGCGCCTTGGCGATTCGCCCCGGCGTCGCCTCGAACGGCTTCTCGGCACTATCGCTCATCGTGTCGACCCGGGAAGCAAGACGATCGGGAGCGGAGCGTGCTGCGCTTCGAACGGTACGACGACGGCGCTTGCGAGCAGCGCGGCGGCGAAGGCGAGGGGAAAGGCGAGCGTAAAGCTGCCGAAACGCGGAACGACGCGCGAGAGCGCGCCGAGCGCGATCTGCACGACGAACGCCGCAGCGACGGCCGGCGCGGCCACCTGCAGCGCGACCACGACGAACGTCTGAGCGTACCCCGCGGTGAAGCTCGTCCACCGCGCGGCGTCGACCGCGCCTGCCGGCGGAATGCGGGTGAAGCTTTCGGCGAAAGCGAGCAGCATCGGACGATAGGCGCCGGTCAGGAAAAAGGCACCCGTAAACGCCAGCGACCAGACGCGTCCGTAGCCCGACGGCGCAACGAGCGTGACACTCGGGGCAATCGCCTTGACGCCGATGTAATCGTCGACGATTCGCCCTCCCGCGTACGCTCCGTCGTAGATCAGCGACGCGGTCATGCCGATCGCGCTGCCCAACAAAAACTCGACGAGCAGCGCGGCGACGAATCCGTAGACGTCCTCGCCGCGAACCTGCAGCACGCGCGGCCGCGCGACGAGCGCTGCCAGCGAAAGCGCAAGTCCGCCGCGCAACGCGACGGGAACGCTGGGATGCGAGAATCCCGGCGCGCGAAAGACGAAGCCCGCACAGCGCGCCATCACGAGCAGGCCGCCTACCATCCCGAGCCTAGCGCCGGTATCGCCGCGATCGCGCGATCGAAGAGCGAGGCCAGTAAATGCATCGCGGTCGCTCCGAACGCGGCGACGACAAGGCCGACGGTAACGATCTTCGGCAGAAGCGTCAGCGTCTGTTCCTGCACTTGCGTCGCGGCCTGGACGACCGCAACCGCCGTCCCGACGAGCGCGGCGCCGGCGAGCATCGGCAACGCGATCAGCGCCGTCGTGACCAGCGCGTCGTGCAACAGTCCTTCGAGTGCCTCCACGCCCTAACGGTAGGACGGCGGCGTTACGAGCGCGTTACACGGTTGTTATTGCGGCCGCGTTGCGCGGCGCCGGGCGCCACGCGCTTGCGGCCAATAGCGCGGAGACAATCGCGCGGGTGGCGGGCGAACGATTGAGCGTATAAAAGTGCAGGCCTGGCACTCCGGACTGCAGCAGTTCCGATGCCTGCATCGAGGCATAGGCCACGCCCAGATCCTCGACGGCCTTGACGTCCCCCTTGCGCATCTCCATCTCGACGCGCAGCTTCGGCGGCATACTTGCGCCGCACATCGCGACGAACCGCTCGATCTGAGCGAAGTTCGTGATCGGCATCAAGCCCGGCAGCATCGGCAGCGAGATACCTGCGTCGCGTGCCCGTCGCTCGAACGCGAAGAAGAGCGCGTTGTCGAAAAACAGCTGCGAGACGAGAAAGTCGGCACCGGCGTCCGCTTTGCGCTTGAGCGCTTCGAGGTCCGCGTCGATCGTCGTCGCTTCCGGGTGCTTCTCCGGGTAGCACGCCGCGCCGATGCAAAAGTCGTAATTGCGCCGCAGCATCGCAATCAGCTCGTCTGCATGGGCGAAGCCACCGGCGGTTGCTTCAAAGGGGGTGCCTGCGGGCGCGTCGCCGCGCAGCGCCAGGACGTTCTCGATGCGCGCCCGCGCCAAGTCATCGAAGAGCGCACGCAGGTCGGCACGCGAAGCGCCGACGCACGTAACGTGTGCGACGACCGTCATCCCGATCTCTTGTTGAATCTGTTTTGCCAGCGCGACGGTTCGTGCGCGCGTCGAGCCCCCGGCGCCGTAGGTAATCGAAACGAAGGCCGGCCGTAACGGCGCCAACGCCTCGATCGTCGTGAAGAGCTGCTGCGAGCCGGCATCGTCTCGGGGCGGAAAGAACTCGAAGGAGAAAAACGGCCGCTGGCTCGCGAGCGCGTCGCTGATGCGCATATGCGGCTCGTCTCTTAACGAAAGCTGCCCGCGACGCCTCCGCAGAGGAGCGCCCAGCCATCGACCATGACGAAGAGCAGGAGCTTCACCGGCAGCGAAACGACCGGCGGGCTCAGCATCATCATGCCCAAGCCCATCAGCATTGCCGCTACCGCTAGGTCGATCGCGACGAAGGGCAGATAGAGGGCGAACCCGATAGCGAAGGCGCTGCGAAGCTCGCCGACGACGAACGCCGGAATCAAGACGGTCATCGCGGCCGCGCGGCCGGGCGGAGGCTCCTCTCGCGCAATCCGCTCGAAGAGCGCGATATCGGCGGCGCGCGTCTGCCGAAGCATGAACGAACGCAGCGGTCCAGTCGCGCGCGCGAGCGCCTGCGACGGCGTCAAGCGGCCGTGAGTGTAGGGCTCGACCGCGTCGCGGCCGATTCGCTGCGCGGTCGGCGTCATCACGACCATCGTGAGGACGAGCGCGAGGCCCGTGAGCACCGCGTTGGGAGGCAGCGCGGACGCGCCGATGGCCGAGCGAACGAGCGAAAGGACGACGACGATACGCACAAACGAGGTGCACATCACGAGCAGCAAGGGCACGAGCGAGAGGAGCGTCAGGCTTACGAGAAGGTCGAGTGGTTCGCTTCCGTGACGGCCCGAGGCGGCGGCGAACAGCGGTTCGAGATTCACGGCGATCGCCCGTTGCGCAGCAGTTCGGTTATGCGCAGGCCGAAGCTCTCGTCGACGGCGACGATTTCGCCGCGGGCGATCGCGCGATCGTTGACGAGCAGCTCGACCGGTGCGTTGGCCGCGCGATCGAGCTCGACGATCGATCCACTTCCCAGCTTGAGGATCTCCGCCAGCGACATTTTGCAGGCGCCCAGTTCGACCGTCAGGTGGAGCGGAACGTGCAGCAGCAGGCCGAGATTATCGCCTTCGAGCGGAGTATTGCCGTCATCGACCATCGTTTTTTACAGATCACCCGCGGCGTCGATTCGCAGTGCGCGGCGGCCGCCGGCGAGGCCGCAGGCGCCGCGCGCGAGCGCGCGCCCGAAGGCGACGAGCGTGCAGCGATGCAGTTCGTCGGGAGGCACCGGCAGCATCGTTCCGATTGCGAGCGCCGCTAACGTGCGGCTCGAAACCGGGCCCAGGTCGAGCCGCGCGCGCGTCGCGATCGGGATCTCCGCCAGATGCGCGGCTTCGATTCGCGTTTGCGGCTGCGAGGACGGGTCTCGCGTCAGCGCGATTCCGATGCGAGCGACGACCGGCTGGAGCAGTGAGAGCTCGAAGTAGGTCGCGAGACCTTCGATCCGTTCGATGCGCTCGGCGCCGAGGCTCTCGCGCGTTCCGCAGACCGACCCGAGGTGCGCCGCAAGCCTTGCGATCGTGCGATCCAAAACGTCGTGCTCGAAAGGGGAAAGCCGGCGGTTCGCGCGCGACGGGGGCTCGCCGAAGAGCGCCGCCGCGAGCGTCGCCGCATCGCCCGGGCGAAGGACGACCACCGCATCGGCGACGCTGCCGCGGACGCGATAGAGAAGCGCATCACGCAAGAGCGTGGGCCACGCGCAGAGACGCGGAATCGAGGGTTCGAAAACGTGCAGCTCAACCGGCGCGGCAAAGAGCGCGGCCAGCGATTCGCGGACGCCGTTGGCGACGACGCAGGCGGCGCCCGCCGGAAGTGAGGAGCGCCTCGTGACGACCCACTTGTGCACCCGCCGGTTCATTTCAGCAGATCCATCGCCGTCTTGCCGAGGTGGCCTTTCGCCGTTTCCGCCGCTTGTAGCGCGTCGAACGCGATATACGCCTCTTTCAGCCGTGCGAGGCTTTCGTCTAAGTCGACGCGGCTGCGCGAGCGGTGCAGCGGTTCGAGTGCGGCAAAACCGTCGCGTCCCGCCGTACCCAGCTGTGCGTCGACGCCCGGCGGCGCGACCCGCAGTCCGTCCTTTTCGGACAGGCGCGTACCGGCCGGAAAACGCGCGAGCGCGAGGCGGCCGGCAACGATACGCCGCGAAGCTCGCATTCCGCTGCGCGGGTCGATGCTCGTTCGCTCGTAGACGAGACTCCCGTCGGCCTCGATCCGCGCATTCGCGGCGCGCCCCAGTGCTTCATCGATGGAATCGACCCGCAACTCCACGGGCCGATCCGAATCGTCGCGGCCGCAGATCGCGCGTCCGTCGCGGTCTTCGAGCCGGCCGTCGCGAAGCGCGAACGATCCGTCGCTGGTGAAGCCGGACTCGCCGCGCGCGTCGCGGGCAACGAAATAGACGCCGCCGGGAGCGTAGACCGAGAGCGGATCGAGCGTGAAATCTGAGATCGCCGCCGGCGTGGCGACGTCGTCGTGCTGGGGCACGCTGCCCGGTACGAAGGCGCGACGCACGTCGGCGGCGCGTTCGGTAATTCGGTCGAGCGCCGCGCTCAACGCCGGATTTAGGAACATAACGATCCTCCGTTGCGAAGCGGCGCGCTCTGGAACCCGCGAGCTGCCAGCGTCAGGCGGGCTTGCGCGAGCGCCCGCGCTACGAATTGGCGCATCTCCGGGCGGCAGAGCGCGACGAGCGTAACCGTACCCGCGCGGCTTTGAAGAATTACGTGAACGCGAGCGCCGCCGCGTCCGAGCGAGAAGGTCGCGCGCCGCACCGGCGCGTTTGGCCGCAAGAAGGTACGCTCGATGCGACGGCTCAACGGGAAGATCGCGCGAAACGCCGCCGATCGCACTGCGTGGGGGACGAGCTGCGTTTGCATGGGGCGAAGCGCCGCGCTTTGCGTTGCGCGAAGCTCGGCGCAACGTTCGAGCGAACGCGGCTCCGCGCATTGCCGCAGGGGGAACACGATCGTCGCATCGGTCTGCGATCGATGCGCGGCTTGCACCGCCGGCTGCGCCGGCTTGCGATCGAGATGAAGCGCCGAATACCAGGCTTGCGAGAGCGCCCGCCGGTCGATCGCCGCGAGCGGTGCCGCAAGAATACTGACCTCGAGTCGTTCTGTCGTCATGGCAACATGCTGTCAGGCGCAAGTGAACTTTCGGTCGTCGCTGCGTTGCCGACTTGAGAACGCCGGCCATACGACGAGAGAACGCGCCGCACGTACTCGCGCGTCTGCGCATACGGCGGCACGCCGCCAAAGCGCTCGACCGCGTTTGGGCCGGCGTTGTACGCCGCGAGCGCGAGGCTGACGCTGCCGAAACGATCGAGCAGGCTGCGCAGGTACCGCGTCCCGCCGTCGACGTTCTGCCGTGCGTCGTACGGATCGCGCACACCCAGTCCCGCAGCCGTCTCGGGCATAAGCTGCATCAAACCTTGCGCGCCGGCGCTCGAGACGGCGCGCTCGTCGAACCCGGACTCGTTCTCGATGACGGCATCGACCAGCGCCGGATCGAGGTTTCGGCGAGCCGCAGCGGCCGCGACAATCCGTCCGATCTCGCCTCGCGACGTGCGCGACGCTGCCGAAGCATCGGCCGGCGCTTGCGCGGGCTGCGCGTCGTACCGTTTTGCCGAAACGAGCTCCTGGAATTCCGCACCGCCGGCGGCGCCAGAAGTTATCTCGCTGATGCGACGGCGGATTGCGGCGAGTTCGTCAGCGATCTGCACGTTCGGCCTCCACGGAAACGGCGAGGGCCGCCAAACGCGACAGGGTCTCCGCCGGATCGCAGCACCCGGCCTGGCGCAGAAAATCTTCCAACCGATCTTCGGCCGCAATGGCGGCGCGCACCGCCGGCTCGTGGGACTCGAGGCCGAGACTACGCGCGTCCTTCACGCGCTCGAGCACGGCGATCGCGCGGCGCACGGTTCGTGCTGCATGAAGATGCGTGCCGTCTGCGACCAGCCCCATCGTGCGGCTCGTGCTGGCGAGCACGTCCACGGCGGGGAATCGTCCGGCTTGCGCGAGCGCGCTCGAAAGCGCAATATGGCCGTCGAGCAGCGAGCGAGCGCCGTCGCTGACGGGATCGCGATCGTCGCCGTCGTTAAGCACGGTAGCGATCAAGGTGACCGAACCTTCGGCGAGGACGCCGGCCACTTCGACGAGTCGCGCCAGTTCGGCGAACACGCTGGGCGGATAGCCGCCGCGCCCCTGCTCTCCCCCGATGCGACGGCAATTTCGCGCAACGCCGAGGCAACACGAGCCAGGCTATCGAGCACGAGCAGCACCGAGAGTCCGCGCTCGCGAAGCACCCGCGCCTGCGCGACGGCAACGACTCCCGCATCGAAACGCTCGCGTGCAGGACGATCGCTGGTCGCACAGACGAGCGTCGTACGCTCGTCGAGGCGCGCGATCCACTGCTGCGCCTCGCGGCCCCGCTCGCCGACCAGCGCGACGACGACCGCATCGGCGGCGCATCCGTTGACGAACGCTTCGAGCAGCGTCGTTTTTCCGGCCCCAGGCGCGCCGAACACTCCGATCCTCGCGCCGCATCCGATCGTCAACAGCCCGTCGACGACGCGTACGCCCGTCCACATCGGCGTGACGACCGGCGCGCGCTCGGCCGGACGCGGCGGCAGAAGCTCGACCGATACCGCGCGCCCGCAGAGCGGCGGACCATCGTCGAGCGGATATCCGGCGGCATCGATCGCGCGGCCGAGAGCACAGGTTCCCAACGCTAGACGACGTGCGGCGATCATTGGAGTGCGGCCGCGAGCGCCGCTTCGAGCCGGGCGCGTAACCGCAGGTCAATCGTACCCGATCGCAGCTCGACGACGATGTCGCCGGGCCGAAGCGAGGTGTCGGCTATTTTTTCAACCTGCAGCTCCGCGAGCGCTTCGCGATCCTGCGGGTGAACCCGCACCGCGACGATCCGTTCGTCGAGGAGCCGTTCGCGCGCCTTCGCGACGATCGAGGCGACGTCGGCAGGCCGCAGCCCGAGTTCGCGCGCCAGCACGCTCTCCGCAATCTCGCGCAGGAGGCGCTCCACCGCGGCATCGAGTGCATCGGCGAGGGCCGCACGAAAACGACGAATCGCACCAAGCGTCACGGCGTACTCGACGGCTGCGTGCGTGCCGTGCACGGCCGGGCGATCGAGCTCGGCGCCGATCTCGATTTCCGGAGCGGCCGGCTTGTCTTGAGTTTGTAGCGGACGCAAGAGCGCCGTCAGCGGAACGAACTCACGCATGGCGGCGAAGGAGCTCCTGCGCTTCGTCGAGCAGCGGCGCGTGGCTCCGCTGCATTCGGCGTACGATTGCCTCACGTTCGTGCGGCGGATAAAGTTCGAGTACGGCGGTAGCCGTCGCGGCCGGAAGGGCGCTGATGATCGCCGCTGCCGCGTGCGGCGGCTCTTGTTCGAGCATGCTGCGAACGCGGGCCGGCGCGAAGCCAGCGGCCGCCTTCGACCGGCGCTCGAGTGCCGCGCGTTCCAGCAGCGATCGTACTAGCTCGCCGCAGGGTGGAATCGCGAATCGAGCGCATACGACCAGACCGATTGCGACGACGAGGGCAGGCGCGAGCGGAACGAGCGCAGCGTACAACAACGCCCAAGCATCCCGGCGCATTTCGGGTGCTTGATGGAAGCTGACGGCTTCGACGGCTAACAGGTCGCCGCGGCGTGCGTCGAAACCGACCGTCGCCTCGGCAAGCTCGCGAATCTTCGCGAGGTCCGTCGATCGCCCACGGTCGACGAAGACCGCCGTAGAAAGCCTCCGCAACCCTCCGGGCGCCGCCTGCGACGTGATTTCGCGGGTGTCGCTTCCACGATCCGCCCCCTCCTCGGCGCGGCGGTAGCGCTTACCGCCGCCGTCGAAACTCTCGGTGCGGCTGGTGCCGGCAATCGCCTGCACTCCGACGGGCAGACGGCGCACGTCGCGCTCCGAGACCTGCTCGTTCGCGTACTCGGCGCGCACGCGAACGATGGTTGCTCCGTCACCGAACGCGGCGTCGAGTGCCGTTTGCAGCGATGCCTGCAGTTGGCCGGCATCGCCGGTGCGCTGGCTGCTCTCCCCCAGCGCGACCCCGCGATCGTCGAGGATTGTCACGCGCTTGGGCGAGAGTTCTGCAACGCTTGCCGCGACGAACGAACGAACGCCGTCAATCGTCTCCTGCGAGAGCTGCGATCCCGAACGCAGCCGCAGCCGGACGCTCGCGCTTGCGTCGTGCCCCGTTTCGTCGGCGAACTCGGGCGCCTTCGCGGGTGCGACGATCACCCGCGCGTCGTCGACTCCGTCGATTCCGCGCAATCCCGCTTCGATGTCGCCCGCGAGCCCGGCACGAGTCTGCGCGTCGACGACGGCTTGCGGCGTCAGGACGCCGATCGCGCTCAACGCTTCGCCGGTGCTCGAGAGGTGGGGGTGCGGAACGCCGGCGAGCGAGAGGCGCAGGAGCAGATCGCTGCGGCGCCGGGCGTCTACAACCACGTTGTCGGCGGTCACCGTGAACGCAACGCTCCAGGCGGCCAGCCGCTCTTCGACCTCAGCGAGCTGTTCGGGGTGTAACGGCGCCGCAAAGAGCGCGACGCGCGGCGAGTGGGCCAGAATTGCGAGCGTGAGCGAAAGCGTTAGGATTGCCAGCGCGCCGCCGCCGGCACACGCGCGTGCCGCGCGAGAGAGGGCGCTCCAGCGCCCGCTCAGCAGCGTCAGGGCGTGCATCACCAAAGAACTCGCGCCGACGCCTAAACTTGCATGTTGAGGACGGCCGAGAGCGATTGCGCGAGGCGCTGCGCCGCGGCCGTCGCCGCCGAGAGCGCCACGTCGGCGCGCGTACGCTCGTAGATCGCTTCCTGCAGCGAGCCGGAACCGTAGGCGAAGGCATCCTCGGCGCGCTGCGCTCCGCCCAGCGTCTGCTCGAGCGCGTCGATCGCCGCAGCGAATCCACCGCCGTCCGCGGGCGCTGCCGCCGCGAGCGGCGCTTCGTCGGGTACCAATGGTTCGACCCTCATAAGCGCCCCAGCTCGATCGTCTTTTCGGCGAGCGTCTTACCGACGTCGAAGATCGATGCGTCGGATTCGTACGCCCGCGATGCATTCATCACGGCGATCATCTCGGAGAGGATGTCGACGTTGGTCCCGCGCTCGAGCCTCGTTCCGGAGAACTCGACGAGTGGATCGCCGGCGCCGGAGTCGACGAGCTTGAACTCGGGGACCATACGCGGGTAAGCTCCGTTCGAGCCGGCCGCCTCGGCGGCGGCGACGTTCCGAGCCGCAACGTCGAGCGCCGCGCGTTGCGCGTCCATCCCGCTGGCGGCCGCGTCGAGAAGATCGACGGTCACTTCGTCACCACCTTGATCTCTTCGAAGCGCGCGTGCGCGGCCGTCAGCAACGCTTCGGAAAAAATTGCGGCCCGCGCGGTCTGCGCCATTGCCGCATCGGCGCGGCGACCCGGCACGAGCCCGGCGTTTGCTTGCGCGAGCGATCGCTGCGCGTCGAGCAGTTGACGGTGCCCCTGCGCCATCGCGTCTCGTAGGGAATCGGCGAGGTCGAACATGACCCGATTTTACGCGTCGCCCGTAGCCGCGAAGCGGACACGGAATGGATGCGGTGTGACCTGAGAAACGGGTGAAGGCTAGGTTGGAAGTCGCTCACTGTGGGGTAAGAATCGGGTGAAACCGCGCTAGCCGTGCGGGCGAGCCCGTCAAGGGAGGCCGTCCCTGGGCTATAATTGGGTTTATTTAATAGCTTGCAAGGAGGACCAATGCGAATCGCAAGATCGCTTCCCGCACTTATGGCGGCACTGCTTATAGCCGCCCTCCCGCTACCCTCGCCGGCACAGTTCAGCGTCGGCGTCGGGTTTACTATCGGCTCGGCGCCCCCGCCGCTCCCGTATTATGCGCAGCCCCCCGCACCCTATCCGAACTATCAGTGGACGCCCGGCTACTGGGGCTACGGCTCGGCCGGATACTACTGGGTTCCCGGCGTCTGGGTCGCCCCGCCGACCGTCGGAGTCTACTGGACCCCCGGCTACTGGGGCTATAACGGCGGCGGCTACGGCTGGAACGGCGGCTACTGGGGAGCCAGCGTCGGCTTCTACGGCGGCGTGAACTATGGCGGCGGTTACATCGGAACCGGCTTCGTCGGCGGATCGTGGGCCGGCAACCAGTTCCGCTATAACACCGCGTACGCGAACGTCAACAAGACGGTCATTCACAACACGTACGTCAATAAGACGGTCGTGAACGGAAAT
The DNA here is from genome assembly GCA_036264815.1 of Candidatus Cybelea sp. Taxonomy (GTDB): domain Bacteria; phylum Vulcanimicrobiota; class Vulcanimicrobiia; order Vulcanimicrobiales; family Vulcanimicrobiaceae; genus Cybelea. Next base: position 131 of record DATAQH010000067.1, on the reverse strand, counting down.
CAGTACAATAACTCCCATGTCAGCTACAACGGCGGCAAAGGCGGCACGACCGCCAAGCCGACTCAGGGACAACTGGCAGCCCGGAAAAATGGGCGGCCGCCGACGACCGATCAGAAGAACCAGGCGCGCGT
>DATAQH010000065.1:0-12423 GCA_036264815.1 Candidatus Cybelea sp. | reverse complement strand
CAAGAGGCGGCGGTATCGGGTCGGGAGGAGATCGGCGCAGCGGCGGTCGTCATCACGCTCGTCGACGTCGTCGTCTTCCTGCCGATCGCGTTCATCCAAGGCCAGGTCGGGCGCCAGATCGCCGAGTTCGGCATCGTCGTGGTGATCTCGACGCTCACCTCGCTCTTCGTCTCCTTTACGATTACGCCGACGCTGGCCGGCCTGTGGGCTTTGCGCTCGCACTGGAAACCCTGGGGCGTCGTCGAGTGGTTCGGCGAACGGTTCGACGATCTGCGCAGCTGGTACATCGATCGCGCGCTGCCGTGGAGCCTCGGCCACGGCCGCCTGGTGGCGGTGTTCTGCGGCGCAACCTTCTTGCTGGCGCTGGCGATGGTCGCCGTCGGCGCGGTCGGCGAAGAGTTCATTCCGCCGGTCGATCGCGGCGAGCTCTACATCCAGCTCGTCTATCCGATCGGTACGCCGATTCAAACGGTCGAAAAAGGCACCTTCGGGCTCGAAAAAAAGATCCTCAACACCTCGGATACCTTTGCAAACACCGCCGTTGCCGGAGCCTACGCGGCTTCGTTCGGCGGGTTCGTCTCGCATAGCAATGTCGGTCAGGTGCACATCTGGCTGAAAGACGCGCGCAAGCACTCGACGGATTACTGGCTCTCGCAGTTCCGCTCGATCGCGCGCAAGTATCTGCCGCAGAACGTCGACGCCATCGTCGTGCCGTCGACGTCGACCTCGGGCGGCAACGCCCAGCCAATCGATTTCTTGGTGACCGACGTGACCGGCGGCGATCCGACGCCCTACGCCCAGAAGGTCGTCGCTCTGCTGCAGAAAGTGCCGGGCGCGGTCAGCGTAAACAGTACGGGCACGCAGCTGGCTCCAGAGATCTCGATCCAGTTCGATCGCAATAAGGCGCAGGCGCTCGGCGTCAACCTGCAGGATGCCGCCAACGCCGCCGGCGCGGCGTTCGGCGGGAACGTCGCAACGCAGTTCGAGACGACCGCCGGCCTGGAGCAGGTCCAGGTGATCTATCCAACCTCCTATCAGACGAGTCTCGACGCGCTGAAGTCGGTCGCAATACGCTCTTCGAGCGGCGGAATTGTCTACCTCAGCGACATCGCGCGTTTCGAATCGACGCCGACCTCGCCGCTGATCACGCGAACCGACCGGAACAACGTCATCCACGTCAACGCGAACTATGCGCCGAACTCTTCCCTGTCTGCCGTGGAGGAGGGCCTGATCAAGCGGCTGCCGTCGCTCCATCTGCCGCCGAACATCGTGGTGCGGCCGGCCCCGCTCGGTCAGCAAGACTTCATGCACCAGACGCTGGTCGGCATGGGGCTCTCGATGATCGTCTCGGTCATCCTGGTTTACCTACTGATGGTGGCGCTCTACAACAGCTACGTTTCGCCGTTCATCATCATCTTTTCGGTTCCGGTCGCGGCGATCGGCGCCGTTAGCGCGCTGTTCCTAACCCATCGCACGCTGAACCTGTTCTCGCTGATCGGAACGATTCTCCTCATCGGCATCGCGACGAAAAACGGAATTCTGCTCGTCGACTACGCCAACACCCTGCGCGAACGCGGGCGCGACAAACTCGCGGCAATCAAGGAGAGCGCCCACACGCGGTTCCGGCCGATCATTATGACGAGCTTCTCGGTCGTCGCGGGCAACCTTCCGCTCGCGCTCGCGCTCGACCCCGGCTCGTCTTCGCGCTCGAGCCTCGGCATCGTCGTGATCGGCGGCGTACTGAGTTCGCTCGTTTTGACGCTGCTCCTGATTCCCAACGTCTACATGTGGGTCGCGCCGAAGGATCACGTCTCGCGTAACGGAGCCGCGCACCCGGCGCCCGACGAACTCAAGCTCGCGCCGCCTCGAGAGCCGGCGCCCGCGGCACGGTGAGCGCTCCGCTTACGGGGCTGCAGATGCAGCGGGCGATGGCGACGGCGCACCGGCCAGACGCGGATCGGGCGGCGATGTCGGAAATGCGATGTCGCTGAACGTTACGTCGGCGAGCACCTTGACGGTCATAAACACCACGTGCTGCGTCGCGCTGAAGGTCCCGTGGACGACGATCCAGTGTCCGTCGACGACCTTGTAATCGAGCGAGAAGGCCTCATCGCCCTCGACCGCACGCATCTCGATGTGCGACGGCAGGTGCGTGACCGGGTCTTCGACGACCGCCGCCGGATAGAGACCGTGCCGTATGCGCGGCGTCGGCTCGATGAGCAGATGCATCGCCGCGTCGCTTGAGTCGGGCGCGTAGCTGGCCGCCCAATAGCTATTGTAGGGAACGACGACGTTAACGCTCGGATCGGGTTCGGGAATCGGAAACTGGTAGGTCTTTCCGCGCTGCAGCGTGATGTCGACGCGTTTGAGGTTCGCGAAGTAGCCGAAGCTAAAGTTGGAAAAAGGGTCGAAGTAGGCGACGATCGGGAACGCCTGGCCGGTGCGCTGCATGCCATCGGGGAGGTCTTGCATTACCGCGTAATTGTCGGCCACGCGGACCGCGACGGAACGATTGAGATCTTGAGTGCGTCCCATGCCGGCCGCGCTGACGTGGGTGTGCTCGGTGTACGTCATGTAGACCGGCGGATTCGCCAGATAGTACGCGCTCGTACGATTGATCAAGAGCGCGAGCGCGAGATCTGCGGTCATCATTGCGGTACAAGGGATTACTCAGAGCGCCCTTAACTCCGCTTGGAATGTCGATCGAAGTAGACGAAGCGCTCGCCGGCCACGTCGTCGAGCTGCGACGGGCGATCCATCGGAACCCCGAGCTTGGTTTCGAGGAGCACGAGACGGCGGCGCTGGTAGAGCGAGAACTCGACGCGCTCGGAATCGCGCACCGGCGGCTCGCCGGAACCGGCGTCGCGGCGCGAATCGAAGGCCGCGAAGGTGGCCGCGTCGTTGCACTGCGCGCCGACATGGACGCGTTGCCGATCGGCGAAAAGACCGGCCTGCCGTACGCATCGCAGGTCGACGGGAAAATGCACGCGTGCGGCCACGACGCGCACACCGCAATGCTGCTCGGCGCCGCCGCGGTGCTGCAGAACGCGCGCGCTGCGCTGCGCGGCAGCGTCGTACTGATCTTTCAGCCGGCAGAAGAAGGACCCGGCGGTGCGTTGCCGATGATCGAAGCGGGCGTCCTCGACGAGCCGCCGGTCGACGTCGTCGCGATGCTGCACGTGGATCCGCGGCTCGATGTCGGCACGATCGGCGTGACGCCCGGGCCCGTCAGTGCCTCGGCGGACGAACTCTACATCGACGTCAAAGGGGTCGGTGGCCACGGTGCCTATCCGCACGAGTCCGTCGACGCGCTCGTCGCGTCTGCGGCGATCGTGCTGGCGCTGCAGAACGTGGTTGCCCGCGAGATCGATCCGTTCAATAGCGCGGTGGTGACGATCGGGACGATTTGCGGGGGCTACCGCAACAACGTCATCGCCGACGAAATCAAGATGAGCGGGACGCTGCGGGCGCACGACCCGGCGATCCGGGATGCGCTCGAGGAACGGGTTGTGCGGATCGTCGGGGGCGTGGCGGCAGCCTACCGGGTGCAGACGGACGTGCGCGTCGTGCGCGGCTACCCTCCGGTCGTCAACGACGATGCGCTCGCGCAGCGGTTTACCGCTTACGTACGCGAGCATAGCGCGATCCATGTGGAGCGGCCTGCGCCGACGATGGGCGCGGAAGACTTCGCATATTTTGCGGGCCGGTTGCCTGGACTCCTTATTCGCCTGGGCGTTCGCAGCGAAGCCGCGGGTGCGGTGCATCCGGCGCACAGCCCGATCTTTCGCATCGACGAGCGAGCGCTTCCGGTCGGTATCGAATCGCTCGTGCTCTTCGCGCGCTGTGGATTGAGTTCATAACGATCCACACACCAATGTGCATAGATTCGTAAAGGACGGTTAAGGGCGCCCTCCCGAATACCACAGTCCATCATGCTCATTGCGGATACTTCGTTAATCGCTGGGCTGCAGTCGCATAGTGCCAGTCTTGAGCTCGAGTGCCCTGCCGAAGATGCGTTCTCGCTTTTGTGCGCGGTCGAGAAGTGGCCGGTATGGTTGTCGTTTTTGCGAAGCGCGCGCCGGCATAGCACCGAGCGGCATTTGGACGTCGGCAGCGAGGTGATCATCCGTTCGTCGCTTCCGGGTGAAGAAGAACAGCTCTTCGAGATCGACGACTACATTACGAATCATCGGCTCTCGCTCGTAGGCGCGTTCTCGCTGCGCCGGCGGCTCGACTTCCGGATCGAGCGGCGTACGTCGCGTTCGAAGCTGCACGTCCGCCTTTCGTATCCGGCGTATCACGGGCGCCTCGGCGGTCTGCTCGATCGCTGGCAGCGCGGGCGGCGCCTCTCGACGGCGCTAGGCGACTCGCTGGTCCATTTCAAGGGTTTGGTCGAGTACCAGCGCGATGCCGCCGTTCTCGCCGATTTCTAGATTTCCCGAACCCGGCCGCTCGCCGGCTTGGCAGCTAGCAGTCATTGACCAGGAGTGCTAAGGCCGGTATACTCTGGCCATGCCGCTCTATGACTACGCCTGTACGAAATGCGGCCACACGGTTGAAGTGCGGCACGGTTTCGACGAGACTCACGCGGAGCCGTGCGCCGTCTGCGGCGCCCCGGTTCGCAGGGTCTTCAATCCCGCGCCGGTGCTCTTTAAAGGGTCCGGCTTTTACGTAACCGATTCGCGCCGTTCATCGGCCGCGAGCAAGCCGGAGAAGGCCGACAAGTCCAAGAGCGAGCCGGCCTCCGAATCGTCGGGAACAGCGACGTCAAAGAGCGAGACCAAACCCTCAGAACCGGCCGCCTAGGCCTGCTGTAGGGCCTCCAGGGCCCTCGTAAAGCCGGGGAAACTGACGTCGGCGCCGGCGGCGCCGTCGACTGCTAACGGGCCCGCCGCACAAGCGAGTACCGCGGCGCCCATCACGATCCGGTGATCGCCTTCGGTCTCGATCTGGGCGCCGTTTGCCAGGGGTGTCCCGCCCTCGATTATGATCTCTCGCCGCTGCGCGCGAAACGCGATGCCCACCGCGCCGAGCAGCCGTTCGATGGCTGCGACTCGGTCGGATTCTTTGGTTCGCAGTGCTTCGATTCCCGAGATCGTCGTTTGCCCGCGAGCGAACGCCGCAGCCAGGGCCAGCAGCGGAATCTCGTCAATCGCGCGCAGCGCGAGGTCGCCCTCGATGGCGATGCCGCGAAGCGCGCTGTGTGCGGCGGCTACATCTGCGACGGGCTCGCCGGCCACCGTTCGTTGGTTGCGAAGCTCGACGGCTGCGCCCATCCGCCGCAGCGCGTCGAGGAGGCCGGTACGCGTCGGATTGACGCCCACATTTTCGACGAGCACGCTGCTGCCGGGCGTCACCGCGGCTGCGGTTATGAAGAACGCCGCCGAGGAGAAGTCGCCGGCGACGTGCACGTCGCGCGCACGAAGCCGGCCTGGCGGCAACGCCACCGTCCGTCCGTCCCATTCGACCGCCGCACCGAGATAGTGAAGCAGCCGCTCCGTGTGGTCGCGCGAGAATCGATCGCCCTCGATTCGCACGGCAACGCCGGCGAAGAGGCCCGCAAAAAGGAGTGCCGACTTCACTTGGGCGGACGGCCCAAGCAGGATGAACCGGCGCGTTTCGACGCCACCCCGAGCCTCCAGCAGAAGCGGAAGATGCCCTTGCGAGCTCTCGATTTTCGCGCCGAACGCGCGCAGTTGTGCCGCGACCGGTTCCATCGGCCGGCGTCGCAGCGACTCGTCCCCGTCGAAACGCGCGGCTACGCCGGCGCCGGCGCACGCGCCCAGGAGCATCCGGGCGGTCGAACCTGAATTCATGCAGTCGAGGGTCGCCGCCGGGTCGGAAAGCGCGCCGGGGTAGACCACCGTTTCGTCGGCGAGTCGTTCGATCCGCAGGCCGAGCGCAATAAGCGCCTCGCGCGTGGCCGCGACGTCCAGCCCCGGATTGAGATTTGAGATGCGCACCGGTTCGTTGCAGCGAGCCGCGCAGATGAGCGCCCGATGGGAGATCGACTTGTCCCCGGGTACGCCGACGCTGCCGCGTAAACGCCCATTTTTAAAGGTCACCACAAGGAGTCCCTCAGCGTTGCGTAGCAAGCAGCGCGAAACGATTTTGCTCGGTTGGCGACTGCTTTTCCACACGAAAGGAAACGATGAATAAACAAGATCTGGTGCGCTCGACGGTCGAACGTCTCGAAATCTCGCGCAAGGACGCCGTCGATCTCGTCGACGGTCTCTTCGAAGACATTCTGGCGGCGGTCGTTTCGGGTGAGGCCGTCAAGATTCCCGGTTTTGGTCAGTTCAAAGTGCGCGATCGCGCCGCCCGCATGGCGCGCAATCCCGCAACGGGAGAACAGGTGAAAGTCCCCGCGAAGCGAGTCTTCAAATTCTTGCCGGCCAAGGCGCTCAAAGAAGCGGTGATGGCCAAGCGCGGATCGCGCTCGACCGGCGCGCGCAAGGCGTCCAAGAGCAAGGCCGCGGGCAAAGCGTCCGCGGGTAAAGCGGCTGCAGGCAGAGCGTCCGCTGGTAAAGCGTCGAGTAAAGCCGGCGCCAGAAAGACGACGGCGCGCAAAAAGCGCTGAGCGAATTCCCAAACACCCGTAGCTCGCTTGTAGGAGTCAAACATCCGATGCAGTACGTACGGCTCGCCCTGGCGAGCGCGGTAGCGGCTTCGTTACTGGCCGCTTGCGGCGGAGCTAATCCCAGTTCCCCGGTCTCCGGACTGCCGCAAATGCCTTCGGCGCTGCACAGTAAGCTGCCGAAGTTTTTGCGCATGGGACACACGCCGGCGCGGCCTCCGCGGCACACGCACGCGATTACCGCGGCGATGCGGGAGCGGGCGAAGGCCGGAGGCTGGACTCCGCTGACCGCCCCGCCGCCGTTTGCCAACGGCGCCGGCACCCAGATTCAGATGACCGACGGCACGATTTTGGTGCAAGACTACTGCTCGCCGGATTGGTATCCGCTCATTCCGGATAAGAGCGGCAGCTACGTCAACGGCACGTGGGGCCCGAAGACGTCGATGCCGTCCTCGTATGGTCCCCTCTACTTTGCCTCGGCGATACTGCCGGACGGCAAACTGATCGTCCAGGGCGGTGAGTACCAGTTCTGCAAGTCGGCCGAGACGAACCTCGGCGCGATCTACGATCCCGTCGCCAACACGTGGACGGCCGTAACGGCACCTACTGGCTGGAGCGAGATCGGTGACGGACAGAGTGCCGTGCTCGCAAACGGAACCTACATGCTGGGCAACTGCTGCTTATCGAGTCAGGCCCTGCTCGACGAAGGTTCGCTGACGTGGACGATCGTCGGAAACGGTAAAGCAGACACGAACAGCGAGGAAGGCTGGACCCTGCTCCGCAACGGCGAGTTGCTCGACGCGAACGTCTTTGGAGAGCCGAACTCCGAGCTCTACAATCCGAAAGCGAATAGCTGGTCCACGGCCGGGTCGCTGCCGCAGAACCTTACCCAAGCGTTTGAAATCGGACCGCAGACGATGATGGCCAACAACACCGTTTTCGTCATCGGTGCCGATCAGTACACGGCCATCTACAATGCGAACACCAGAACGTGGAGCCAAGGGCCGAACAATCCGGTGATAAATGGCGCGCAATACGACGCTGCCGACGCGCCGACGTCGCTGCTGCCCGACGGCGAAGGCATGATCCCGGAGAGCCCGGGCGTCTACAGCCCACCGTCGCAGTTCTACCTCTTTAATGAAAAGAAGTTCAAGCAGATCGCAAATCCGCCGGATGCCGTCAACGACGCCAGCTACAACGTCCGGCTGCTAGTACTTCCGACGGGTCAGATTCTCGAAGACGACGGCTCGAACGACGTTGAAGTATACAGCGCCAAAGGCGCTCCTGTCGCCGGCGGCAAGCCGCAGATCACTTCGGTGGCAACCACTCTCACGCACGGCAGCACCTACAAGATCACCGGCAAACGTTTCAACGGCCTCTCGCAAGCGAACTTCTATGGCGATGACGATCAACAGGCCTCGAACTATCCGCTCGTCCGCATCACGAACTCCGGATCGGGCACCGTTACCTACGCTCGCAGCCACGGCTTCAGCGCGATGGGAATCGGGTCGAACAAAAAGGTCTCGGCAATGTTCGACGTGCCGGCAAAGATCCAGACCGGTGCGAGCACGATACAAGTAGTCACCAACGGAATTGCGTCGAGCCCCGTCAGCGTCACGATCCAGTAGTCGAACCGCGAAGATAGTGAAGGCGTCTCGTCGTGCTTAGCACGATGGGCGCCTTCGACTACCTCACGATCCTTACGTCGATCGTGCTGGGGCTTGCGGTAACCAACGTGCTGACCCGCCTCGCGGGCGTCATCACCGCGCGCGAGCGGGTCGATTTTTACTGGCCGCCCATCGCCTGGGGAATTTGGCTTTTCTTCATTTCGGTCCAGCACTGGTGGGCGGAATGGAGCGTCCGCCATACCGCGCACTGGAGCTTTGGCGCCTTCTGGCTCGTCCTGCTTACCCCAGTCGTCCTTTTCGTGCTGACCTCGCTGGTCTTACCCGAACCCAAAGACGAGGCCGGCGTCCTCGATCTTGGCGAGTGGTATTTTCGTAATCGCCGCTGGTTCTTTGGTTTTTTGGCTCTCCTGCCGGCGCTCAGCGTCGCTGAAGAGCTGGCGCGAACGGCGCGCATCTCTTCCCCGCTCAACTTCGCGTTTCTCCTCGCCTTCGAAGTCGCCATCGCGCTGGGATACTTTTGGAAATCGCGGCGCGCCCAAGAGTGGCTTACCGCTCAGGCAATGGTGCTGACCGTCGTGTACGTCCTGGTGCTCTTCCTCGCGCTACCGAGTTGAGAGGTCTTTGCGCAGATAGACCACCCGCTCGGTCTCGCTGAAGCCGCACGCGCCATGCGCTTGCAGCGAGGCCTCGTTCCAGAGCTGCGTATCCGAGCCCAGCTCGAAATAGCCGTGGTCGCGGCACCACGCTTCTGCGCCGCCCAGCAGCAGACGCCCGACGCCGCGCCCCCGCGCCTCCGGTTCGACGTACCATCCCTCGACGAACGGCACCGGCATCGAGGTGCAGCCGTTCGCGTACGGGCGAAGTCCCAGCTCGAGAAAACCAATCGGCGTCGAGGCGGTCGCGACGAAGGCGGCGATCGGGACCGGAAGGCTCGCTCCGGCGAGAAACGCGGTGACCTCGGCTGCGAGCTCGCCGGGGTCCGCGTCGGGCCATAGGCAGGCGCGCATTGCGGCCCACGCGGCGGAATCGGCAGATGAAACCGGACGAACTCGCACGTTCATTGAAAGGAAGCAATCATTATGAGTTTTGGTACCTTTCTGTTCCGCACGGCATTCGGCGCAGCGCTCCTCGCGTGCTCTCTGCCCGGGAGGGCGCTGGCCATCGACACGATTCCCTTCACGCCGGTCAACGGTCTGATTCAAGTTCAGGGGTCCGTCGACGGCGGCGCGCCCGTGCCGATGCTGGTGAACCTCGGGGCCGGCATCGACGTGCTCGACTCGAACGTCGGGCGCCGGTTCGTGCGCGTCAACGGCAAATACGTCAGCTTGCGCTTGAGCGGCGAGCGCGTCGATCTTCCAATCGGCAACGTCGACTCGCTCACGATCGGCGGCGTACGTCTCGACGTGCCGCACATCGGCATTTGGAGCGGTCTCGACGGCACCGGCATCGACGGCCTGATCTCCGCCACAGCGTTTCGAAATATCACGACGACGTTCGACTTCCGCACGCAGAAAGTGATCATTGAGGACGCCGAGACCTTCCCCGAGCGAATCCGGATCGCGACGAGGATCCCGCTGATATTGCAGGACGACCTGGGCATCGCGCTTGGCGTTTTTGCGCGCTTCGATTTCGGCGGCGGCAAGATCGGGCTCTGCGAGATCGACACGGGCTCGCCGGGGATTACGATCGACAAAACGTTTGCGGCCGCCAACGGCCTGGCTGAGGGCGGAAAGGCTCGCGTCGCTTCGATCGCGCTCGCGACGGCGCGCAATACGGCGATCGATGCTCCCGCGGTTAGCCTCGGAAATCTGATCTACGACTGCGACGTCGGGAACTCGTTCTGGGCGGGCCGCAGCTTCACGCTCGACCTCCCAAACCGATTCATGTACGTCTCAGTGGGTCCGTAAGAAAAAGGGCCCCTCCAGCGCGGCGTGTGGCGGCGGCAACTTTAGAGCATGCCGCCGCCAGCAAAGGAGTGCCGAATGGGCGCGTTCTCATCGATTTTCGCAGGTGGTTTACCTTGCGTGGCCGCCGGGGCGGCTTTCGCTCGACCACCTGCGCGAGGCGGCCTAACCGCCCGCGTAGCCAACCAAACAAGCGAGCAGCCAAGCGCATAAATTAAAACAGCATGACGGGGGCGTTATGAAGATAGGTGTCGTCTGCCTAACTCGGGAAAGCAACTAGCGGAAGACTCTCCACGCTTCGGTCTTCCGTAATTTCTCTATTTGCTACCCTAACAAGGAGAAGCTATGCGTTTGTTTTCAGCAGCGCTGAGCACCGCGGTCGCGGCAGGCCTATTGGCCGGCTGCGCCGGGAACTCGACCGGCTCGAATTCGAGCCTGCCGAACCCCGTCGCGGGCGTTCAGGGTCATGGGGTTGGAGCGGCCGGTTTCCGAGGCATCCCCGTATCGACGGTGCCGCAGAAATTCCTCCGCCGCCATCACGCCATGTTTGGCAAGGCCGCGACGCCCGCGGACCTTCGCGGAATCTACGTGTCGGCGTTCGGCGCCGGCAATATGTGGGGCTTTCCGAAAAACAACAGCGGGAATGGGCCCGCGACTTGCACCGTAAGCCCGACGACGTCGGTTAATAACTTCGGCGTAGACAACTCGGGTAACCTGATGGTTCCCAATGCATTCGACGGCGTGTCCGTCTACTCGAACTCTTCGATGTGCGGTACATTCCTGGGCACCATCACCGATCCGTACGGCCAGGCATCGGATGCCTCTGCGGTCGACGCCGTAAACGGCAACATCGCAGTTGGCAATATCTTCGACAATAGCGGCGGCCCGGGCAGCCTCTCGGTCTGCAGCCTGTCCAGCGGCACGTGCTCGGCGAATCTCACCAATCCGGCCATCTTCGAGATGGGCGGAGTCGCCATGGGCTCCAACGGCGACTGCTGGGCCGATGGAATTAATTCGTCCGACGTAGCGGTTCTCGTTTGGTACCAGGGCTGCGCGGGCTCTGGCGTCGTGGCGACCGGGTTCACGAACGGTTTCTACGGCGGCGTCGACATCGACAACAAGGGCAACCTCGTAACGACGAGCCTTTTCGGCCAAAGCTTCTCGCTTCCGAGCCAGGTCGTCGTCTACTCGGGCTGCAACCCGGCCTGCACGATGATCAGTTCAACGACGCTCTCGGGTGAGAACATCTTCGGTCACGTCGGCAAGCAGAACGCCCGTTTCGTAACGCCCGACCTCGAAACTGGTGGCGTCGAAGTCTACGCATACAAGTCGACGGGTCTGACGTTGATGTACAGCTTCACCGGCGGCATCCCGTGTATCAGCGACGAGTGCGAAGGCGCGGCGTACAGTCCCAGCTCGAAAAAGTAAAGTCTCGACAACTTCAATAGACGAATCTTAGACCAAAGGGCCGCCGAGTACGCTCGGCGGCCTTTCTTTTAGTCGTCGCCGATGAAGGTTCGGGGCTTAGTGCGGTAGCGCGGAACGCGTTGCCGCGCCGCCCAGAAGTCGCCGGACTTTGCGCCGGCGATCTTTTTGAAGGAGCGTGGGCTCTGCTTGTAGTCGAGGGCGTCGCCGGCTGGGTCGGCAGCCCGCGCGTCCGACGCCGCCAACTGCCCGAGACCGAAGTTGTCTTCAACGAAGCGCAGGACGCTGGCCGTCTCATACTGCACGTGAGTTACGTAACCGCGCCGGGCGTACGGCGAGACGATCAACAGCGGTATGCGAAAGCCGAGGCCGTCGTAATCCTTGTGAATGGGCTTAATCGGATCGAACCAGCCGCCCCAGTCGTCCCACATGATGAAGATTGCTGTCGAGTTCCAAAATTTGCTTGTGCCGATCGCATCGACCAATGAGGTAACCCACGCCGGCCCGGTGCTCGAGTTGAGTCCGGGATGATCGGAGTCCTCATAGGTCGGCGTGATCCAGGTGATGTCGGAGAGCTGACCGTTTCCGATGTCGGTCAGGAATTGCGCGGGGGGGCTAACGACGTTGGTGTTCCAGTCCGGCCCGTTGTAGATTGGGCTGTCTGCCTGGTAGGCATTCCAGAGCGCGCCGTCACCGCTGATCGAGCCGGCGTAGAACCGCCAGCTCACTGCGGCTGCGTCCGCCTCGCTCGCGATCGTCGGATTATCGAAGCAGGCCTGGATGGCTGGACCATACGTACGCTGTTGCGTGAGTGTCGGCAGCGTGTCTTGTGACCCTCCGGGGCAACCCCAGTACGACAGCGGCGCGTCGACCGCTTCGCTTGCATAGG
>DATAQH010000023.1:0-8118 GCA_036264815.1 Candidatus Cybelea sp. | reverse complement strand
GCGCGCGAACCAAGCGCGCGTCATCGTCAACACCGCGAAGCCCGGCATCATCATCGGTAAGCGCGGCGTCGGCATCGACGAGATTCGCAAGACGCTCGAGCATCTGACCGGCAAGAGCGTCGCGGTCAACGTCATGGAGATCTCGCACCCCGAGCTTGACGCACGGCTCGTCGCGCAGAACATCGTCGATCAGCTCGAGAAGCGGATCGCGTTTCGCCGCGCGATGAAGTAGGCGATCATGCGCACGATGCGCGCCGGCGCGCGCGGCATCAAAGTGCAGGTATCGGGCCGCCTCGGCGGCGCGGAGATCGCGCGCACGGAGCACAACGCCGACGGCAAGGTGCCGCTGCACACGCTGCGTGCCGATATCGACTACTCGCAGGTCGAAGCGTTCACCACCTTCGGCCGCATCGGCGTCAAGGTTTGGATCTATCGCGGCGAGGTTCTGCCGGATCAGCCTCGCGGCGACGGCGCGATGCGCGATCGTCAGGATCGCGGCCGCGAACGCCGCGATCGCGGTGGCCGCGGACGCGGACGCGACGGACGGATGCCGCAGCCCGCGGCGGCCCGGCCGCCTACACCCGCGCCGGAAATTGCCCCCGCGCCGGAGAGCGCCCCTGCGCCGGAAAGTGCACCTGCGCCGGAGAGCGCACCGGTGCTCGCGAGCGCACCCGTCGCGCAGGCCGCGCCTGCGCCCCAGAGCGCACCGGTTGAGGCCGTCGAGGCTGCGCCGGCCGCAGCACCTGCGATCGTTGCGGAGCCGCCGGCCCCGACTGCGGAGGTAACCGAGTAAGATGCTTACGCCAAAACGAGTCAAGTGGCGCAAGGTTCAGCGCGGCCGGATGTCCGGCGCCGCGCAGCGCGGCAACGCGCTGACCTTCGGCGATTTCGGCCTGCAGGCGATGGAACCGTGCTGGATGACCAACCGTCAGATCGAGGCCGCGCGTGTCGCGATGACCCGCCACATCAAGCGTGGCGGAAAGGTCTGGATCAAAGTCTTTCCCGACAAGCCGGCCACCAAGAAGCCGGCCGAGGTGCGCATGGGCTCGGGTAAGGGAAACCCGGAGTTCTGGGTCGCGGTCGTACGGCCGGGACGCGTGCTCTTCGAGCTCTCCGGCGTTGCGCCGAACGTCGCTCGCGAAGCGCTGCAGCGCGCCGCCGCCAAGCTGCCGATCGGCACGAAGATCGTCGCGCGTGAGGACACACCGTGAAGAAAAACGACTTAGACGGTCTTCGCGTTTTGAGCGTCGCCGAACTGCAGGAGAAAGCCCGCGACGCAAAGTCCGAGCTCTTCAACCTGCGCTTCGCGCTGCGGACGGGCCATCTGACCGATTTCAGTAAGATTCGTGCGATGCGCCGCTCGTACGCGCGAATCCAAACCGTGATTTGCGAGAAGCGGCTCGCCGAGGAAAAGCATGGAGCAGCCTAACGAAACCGCCGCAGCCCCTCCCGAGGAGATCGATGGGCGGGGTAGCCGGCGAGTGAAACAGGGGCGAGTCGCCTCCGATAAGATGGATAAGACGATCGTCGTCGTCTCCGAGACGCGCGTGCCGCACCCTTCCTATGGGAAGATCGTGCGCAAGTCTACGCGCTTCAAGGCGCACGACGAGAGCAACGAGGCGAACGTCGGCGACGTCGTGCGCATCATGGAATGCCGCCCGATGTCGCGCGAGAAGCGCTGGCGGCTCGTCGAGATCGTGGAACGAGCGAAATGATTCAGCAAGAGACGCGTCTGAAGGTCGCCGACAACAGCGGAGCCAGGGAGCTGCTCGTGATTCACGTCTCGGGCGGCGGGCGTCACGTCTACGCGCACGTGGGCGACATCATCGTCGGAACCGTCAAGAGCGCTATCCCCGGTGCGGCCGTGAAGAAGGGGCAGGTCGTCAAGGCCGTGGTCGTGCGTACGAGCGCGCCGATCCGGCGTGTGGACGGCTCGGTCGTGAAGTGCGACGACAACGCCTGCGTGATCATCAAAGGCGAGAAAGATAATTTGGACCCGCGCGGCACGCGCGTCTTCGGTCCAGTCATGCGCGAGCTGCGCGATCGTGGGTTTTTGAAGATCGCGTCGCTCGCACCCGAGGTACTCTAGTGGCTACGAAAGCAAATATCATCAAGGGCGACACCGTCATGGTGCGGCGCGGCAAAGAGCGCGGCAAGCGCGGGACGGTCCGCGCGCTGCACGGCAGCTCGGCGACGGTTGAGGGGATCAATGTCGTCAAGCGCCATACGAAATCGGGAACGAAGTCGTCCAACGTCGGCGCTGCCAGCCAAACCGGCGGCATCGTCGAAAAAGAGGCTCCGCTGCCGCTCTCGGCGCTGCAATACGTCTGCGAAAAGTGCAAGGCGCCCGCGCGTCTGCGCCGCGGACGCACCGCCGAAGGCGGCTTGCAGCGGATCTGCGCGCGCTGCGGCGAACCCGCGCGCGAATCGGCGAAGGGAGCGTAGCGCGATGGCAGAGCGTCTGCGCGAACGCTACCGGCAGCAGGTTCGCAAACAGCTGCAGGAGCGCTTCGGTTATCAGAACGTCAACCAGATACCGCGGCTGGAGAAGGTCGTCGTCAACATGAGCGTCGGCGAAGCGATCGTCAATCCGAAGGCACTCGATGCGGCGGTGAGCGAGCTCGCGGCGATCACCGGGCAGAAGCCCGTCGTCGCGAAAGCAAAGAAGTCGATCGCGGCCTTCAAACTGCGCGAGGGGATGAATATCGGCGCGAAGGTGACGCTGCGGGGCGACCGGATGTACGTGTTCGTCGATAAGCTCTTCAACGTCGTGCTGCCTCGTATCCGCGATTTCCGGGGTCTCCCCGCAAAGTCGTTCGACGGACGCGGCAACTACAACTTAGGGCTGAAAGAGCAGCTCGTCTTTCCGGAGATCAACTACGACAAAGTGGATAAGACCCGCGGCATGGACGTGACGATCGTCACGACCGCCAAGACCGACGAAGAGGCCTCCGAGTTCTTGACCGCGATGGGTCTGCCCTTACAGAAAGCGCGGAATTAATGGCTAAAACCAGCTTGATCATCAAATCGCAGCGCGCGCCGAAGTTTTCCGTGCGCCGGCACAACCGGTGCAGAGTGTGCGGCCGCCCGCGCGGTTATCTCCGCAAATTCGCGATGTGCCGGATCTGCTTTCGGGAGAACGCCCACCTGGGCGTCGTTCCGGGCGTGACCAAGGCGTCGTGGTAGGGAGGCTGTAGCACGTGTCGATAACCGATCCGATTGCGGATATGCTCACGCGGATTCGCAACGCGAACACCGCCAACCATAAGACGGTCGACGTCCCGGCCTCGCGAGCGAAGCAAGCCATCGCCAGAATTCTGCAGGACGAAGGGTTCATCGAGAGCTTCGAACGGCTTTCGGAGGGTCCGCAGGGCACGATTCGGATTGCGCTCCGTTACGGTCCTGAAAAAGAGAAGATCATCACGGGCCTGCGCCGCATCTCGCGTCCCGGATTGCGCGTGTACACGCGCAAGACGGAGATTCCGCGCGTTCTCGGCGGCTTCGGCCTGGTCATCATGTCGACGCCGCAAGGCATCATGTCGGGGAAACTCGCGAAGAAGCGCGGCATCGGAGGAGAGGTTCTTGCGTACATCTGGTAAGGCGGTGCAGCCGTGTCTCGGATAGGAAAGCTGCCGGTCGTCGTTCCCTCGGGCGTGAAGGTTGAGGTCGACGGCGCTGAGGTATTGGTTCGCGGTCCGAAGGGCGAGCTGCGCCAGCATATTCTTGCAGACGTCGTCGAGGTGAAGCTGCAGGACGATCGCGTCGTGGTTGACCGTCGGGGCGATGCCAAAGCGCACCGCAGCGCCCATGGGTTAACGCGCACGCTCATCGCCAACATGGTCGAGGGCGTCAGCAAAGGCTTTCGCAAGAGTCTCGAGATCACCGGCGTCGGCTACCGCGTCGCGAAGTCGGGCGAGAACCTCACGCTGAGCTTGGGGTATTCCCATCCGGTACCGTTCGCCGCCCCCAAGGGCGTCGTGCTCTCAGTCGAAGGCCAGACGAAGATTCACGTCGATGGCATCGATAAGCAAGCCGTCGGACAAGTCGCCGCCGATATCCGGCGGTTGCGCAAACCCGAACCTTATAAAGGAAAAGGGGTTCGCTACGAAGGCGAGCGCGTCCGCAAGAAGCTCGGTAAGGCCGGAAAGGCTGGTAAGAAGTGAGGAGCCGGAAAGAAGCCCGCCGGGAGCGCCACGTTCGGCTGCGCAAAAAGTTGTCGGGAACGGCCGAGCGCCCGCGCCTGTTCGTGCGGCGTTCGCTCCATCACATCTACGCGCTGATCGTCGACGACAGCAAGGGTCACACGCTGGCCTCCGTCTCGACGATCGATAAGTCGTTCGCGTCCTCGCTCGGTTCGAAGACCAACGTTGCCGCCGCGCAAGCGGTCGGCACGGCGATCGCCGGCAAAGCGAAAGAGGCGGGCATTTCGGAGGTCGTTTTCGATCGTGGCGGTTACAAATATCATGGCCGAGTGCGCGCGCTCGCCGATGCAGCGCGTGAAGCGGGGTTGAGTTTCTAATGCAATATCGTGGTAGAGAACGCGACAACAGCGGCATCGATGAGACGGTCGTACGCGTCAATCGGGTCGCCAAAGTCGTCAAAGGCGGGAAGCGCTTCAGCTTCAGCGCGCTGGTCGTCGTGGGCGATCGTAAAGGGAAGGTCGGCTACGCCATCGGCAAAGCCACCGAAGTCCCCGAGGCGATTCGCAAAGCGGTCGAGCAGGCTCGCAAGAACATGGTGACCGTCGCGATGGTCGAAAAGACGATCCCGCACGAAGTGCGTCACGAGGTCGGTGCGGCGACGGTTCTGCTCAAGCCCGCGGCACCGGGCACCGGCGTCATCGCGGGCGGATCGATGCGCGCCGTTTTGGAGCTCGCCGGCATTCACGACATTCTCACGAAGTGCTTGGGGACGACCAACCCGATCAACGTCGTTATGGCGACGGTCTCGGCATTGGGCTCGCTGCGCACCGTCGAGCAGGTTGCGGCGATGCGCGGCAAGACCGTCAAAGAAATCTACGCGGCATAGGATCATGGCAGACAAACAAATTCTCAAGCTCGGAGCCCTCAAGCCGGCACCCGGAAGCCGGCCGAAGCGTCAGCGCATCGGTCGCGGCCACGGTTCGGGCATGGTCAAGACCGGCGGCGAAGGCGGCAAAGGCCAGACGGTTCGCTCGGGCGGCGGCAAGGGGCCGGCGTTCGAAGGCGGCCAGACCGCGTGGGCGCGGCGTCTGCCGCACAAGCGCGGCTACTCGCAAAAAGCGCGCGACTACGGTCACTTCCGCTCGCGTCTCTCGGTGGTCAACCTCGGCCGTTTGGCAGAATGGGACCCGAGCGTCGAAGTGTCGCCGGAATCGCTGCGCCGGCGCGGCATCCTCAAATCCGAACTCGACGGCGTGAAGATTCTCGGCAGCGGCGCTCCCGCGAGCCTGCCGTCGGGTCTGCGTTTCCGCGACGTGCTCTTCTCGAAGAGTGCGCGCGAAGCGCTCGAGGCCGCTGGAGCCGTCATCTCCGACGGAGCGAAAGAATAACTTAGGTGTTCGATAACCTGCGGGCGGCGGTGCTCGTACCGGAGATCCGCCAGCGTATCCTCTTCGTCTTTTTCGCCTTCGCGTGGTTCGTCTTCATGATCCACGTGCAGTTGCCCAACGTCAATCAGGCGGCGTGGCAGCGGGTGCTGCAGAGCGGTGCCTTCTACAACCTGCTGGGCTTCCTCTCGGGCGGCGCGCTCCAGAAGCTTTCGATCATCGCCATGGGCATCACGCCCTACATCAACGCGTCGATCATCATGCAGCTCATGACGGTCGTCATGCCGCAGCTCGAAGAGCTGGCCAAGAAAGGCGGCGAGGAAGGCCGCAAGAAGATCAGCCAGTACACGCGCTGGCTGACGATCGTGCTCGCGGCGATTCAGGCGACGTTCATGGCAATCTCGATGGAGCGCTCGGGCGTCTTCTACGACACGAGCATCTGGTATCTGCTCTACGCGATCATCGCGATGGTCGGCGGAACGCTCTTCTTGATGTGGCTGGGCGAGCAGATCAGCGATAAAGGCATCGGAAACGGCGTGTCCCTGATCATCTTCATCGGCATCGTCCTGCGCTATCCGCAGTACGTCACGCAGACCTACGCATCGGCGAGTCAGGGAGCAGAGTCGACCCTGAACTTAGTTCTCTACGTCTTGACGGCCATCGTCATCATCATCTCGATCATCTTCCTGTACCAGGGGCAGCGACGCGTTCCCGTGCAGCAAGCGCGCCGCGTCGTCGGCCGAAAGATGTTCGCGGGGCGCTCGACGTACATTCCGCTGCGCCTCAACAACGCGGGCGTCATCTCGATTATCTTCGCGATCTCGATCCTGCTCTTGCCCCAGCAGGCGCTTTCGTGGTTCGGCCGCGGTCAGACCATCACGGCCTCGGGCATCTGGGGTACGTTTCAGCACGGCCTCCAGGCCTTCTCGGCCTGGCTCAACGTGTGGTTCACGCCCAACGGCCTGCTCTACAATATCGTCTACTTCGCACTCGTCGTCATCTTTACGTTCTTCTATAGCGGCATCGTGCTCAACACGCGCGACGTCGCGGATAACCTCAAGAAGACCGGCGCCTTCATCCCGGGAATTCGCCCGGGCCAGCCGACCGTCGATTATCTAAATAAGATTCTCATGCGCATCACGACGGCGGCGGCGATCTACCTCGGTTTGCTGGCGGTGCTCCCGGGCGCGCTCCAGCGCGGGCTTTCGGTGACGACCTTTTATCTCGGCTCCACCTCACTGCTAATCGTCGTCGGCGTGGCGCTCGACACGATAACGCAGATCGAGGCGCGTTTGGCGATGCGCGACTATCGCGGCTTCATCAAACGGTAGGGCCTCGCGGAATTACGTGCGAGTCGTTTTTTTGGGACCGCCCGGTGCCGGTAAGGGCACGCAGGCGCGCATTCTCCACGAACGCTTCGGGCTGGAGCAGATCTCGACCGGAGACATCCTGCGGCGGAACGGCTCCGATGGAACGGAGCTCGGCCGGCGCGCCGAAGGCTACATGCATCGCGGCGAGCTGGTCCCGGACGACCTCGTGATCGCGATGATCGAAGCGGAGCTGCGAAAAATGCCCGCGGGCTTCGTGATGGACGGTTTCCCGCGGACCGTCGCACAAGCAGAAGCGCTCGACAAAATGCTCGAACGCCGCCGCTGGCCCCTCGACGCGGCCGTGCTCTTCAAGGCGGACCGCAGCGTGCTGATCGAACGGCTGGCCTCGCGCTGGACGAATCCCCGCACCGGCCGGACCTATAACGTTTTGACCAATCCGCCGAAACGTGCGGGCATCTGCGACGAAGACGGCGGCGAGCTGATCCAGCGTGACGACGATCGTCCCGAGACGGTCGCGACCCGGCTCGACGTTTACGACGCCCAGACCAAGCCGCTGATCGAGTACTACCGGCGGACCGGCAGACTCGTGGAGATCGACGCGCTCGCCAGCGTGAAATCGGTCGCCGAAAAGATCGCGGGGGCGATCGGCTCGGCGCAGACGCCGGGGGCGCGATGGTAAGTCTGAAGTCGCCGCGAGAGATCGAGCTGATGCGGCGCAGCGGCAAGATCACCGCGCGCGTGCTCGCCGAATTGATGAAGACCGCTCGGGCCGGAATGACGACCGGCGAGTTGGACGAGATCGCCGAGCGCGAGATTCGCAACGCGGGCGGCATCCCGACGTTCAAGGGATACAACGGCTTTCGCGCCTCGATCTGCGCCTCGGTGAACGAGGAGGTCGTGCACGGCATTCCGGGCTCGCGCACGCTGCGCGATGGAGACTTGCTTTCGATCGACATCGGGACGACGTTAGCGGGCTACGTCAGCGACAGCGCGGTGACGATCCCGATCGGCAGCATCTCGGCAGCCGCGCAGCGCCTGCTCGAGGTGACGCGGGAGTGCCTGACGGCCGGCATCGGGCAGATGCGGCGCGGCAACCACGTGGGCGATATTGGAGCCGCCGTTCAAGAGCACGCGGAAAAACACGGCTTCGGGGTCGTGCGCGAGCTGGTCGGCCACGGGGTCGGCCGGGCCATGCACGAGGAGCCTCAGGTCCCCAACTACGGGGAGCGAGGCACGGGAATGGAGCTTCGCCCGGGGCTG
>DATAQH010000404.1:0-9229 GCA_036264815.1 Candidatus Cybelea sp. | reverse complement strand
GACCGTGTCGCCGTGATATGCATCGCCCAACCGAACGAAACGCGTGCGTCGCGGTTCGCCGGCGTTCTGCCAATACGCAAGCACCATTTTCAGCGCGGCTTCGATCGCGCTGGCGCCGTCGGCGCCGAAGAACGCGTACTCCATCCCCGCAAGCTTGCAAAGACGCTCGGCGAGCCGTTCGGCGACGGGATTGCTCGCGCCCAGCAGCGTTGCGTGATCGAGGTGCGCGGCTTGCGTCGCGATCGCGTCGACGATGCGCGGATGGCAGTGGCCATGTATCGTCGTCCAAATCGAGCTGACCGCGTCGAAGACGCGCCGGCCCTGCGTGTCCCAGAGGCGCGACCCGAGGCCTCGGACGAAACGATGCGGGCGCCGTTCGAAATCCCGCATCTGTGTGAACGGCAGCCACAGGTGGGAAGCCTCCGCCACCAATCTATTCCGCGCTGGGATGGATCGCCGGGCGATAGCCCGCCGCTAAGACTTCGACGATCGCGCGGGGCGTCAGCACCTCGACCTCGCCGCGCTTCGCGCGCGCGACGCGCTTCGTGTAACCGGCGTCGGACCATTCGAACAACGAGTCGCCCCAAGCGAGGTGCGGCCGACCTTCCCAAACGACGTACGCACCGTCGGGCAGTGACGCAAGCCCGGCACGATACGTGCGCTTCTTCTTCCCGGCGAGACGATCGGCGTTCAGACGCAGATCCATCGAGTCCGCATCGTTGGGCGTCGCGATGCTCCGTTCCCAGAACGTGCGGAAGCGGTTGTAGTCGGCGCGCCGGCACTCCGCGCACGGGCGGTGACCGGCGCTCAGCCCGGCCGCTTCGTCGAGGAAGAAAAGCTCGGTGTAGCGGTGCGGGCTCATCACGCTGCGCTTACGGCCGCGGAATTCGAGCACGCACGCGATCCAGCGTTTCACCGCAAACGACCTGACGATTTTCCGCGAGTCGTCGTGCAGGATGCCCCTATTGCCCATCATCTGCCCCCGGCCCGGAAGTGCGACGACCTCGCCGTACGGCGTAACGCGATTCTGCAGCGGCATGACAACGGCGCGTTCTCCTAGGATTGAACTCTTCCCGCGCCAAAGGTCGCTCGTGTAAAGGAGGACCCATCAATGGTGCGTTTATCGCTACTGCTCGCTTTTGCTTTTGCGAGCTTCGCGCTTCCGCAGGCCGCCCAGGCCGACGCAGCGCCCCAACTCCCCCCACAGCCTGCCGTTCGCCCAGAAGGCATCCCTGCCGGCGCCATGCTCGTCTCGCCGTGCATCGCAACGATGGGCGAGCACTGGATGGACCTCAAGGACGCGCCGCTGGGCCCGATCTACGGTGTCTGGCAAGGGAAGCCGGTCTTCACCGAGATCATGGTGAGTGTCGATCAGCTTCAGAAAGGCTTCGCTTACGCGAACCTGCACGCACTCCCCGGCTACACCATCGATCACATCGACTTCCGGTTCGAACCCAATGGCCACGCGGGGATGCCCGTGCCGCACTACGATCTGCACGCGTACTACGTCACGCCGGCGGTCCAGGCGACGATCTGTCCGGACGGAATTCCCGATCCCTCGATGAAGGCGATGAACCATCGGTAGCAGGGTGAGGCCGAACCCTAGGTTTCGACGCGCTCCTCGATCGAGACGTTGTAGAGGAACAGGAACTTACCCCACTCGTCGGGCAGCGTGTTGCGCTTGATCTGAATCCAGGGGATGTATTTGGGCTGGCGCGGCTTGCGCTGCAGCGACATATTCGCTTCGCGCGGCGTGCGGTTGTTCTTACGGTTGTTGCAGCGCATGCAGGCGCAGACGAGATTCTCCCAGGTAGACTCGCCGCCGCGGCTCTTGGGCGTGACGTGGTCGACGGTCATCAGGCGCTCGCCCCGCAACCCGCAGTACTGGCACATGTGATCGTCGCGAATGAGCACGTTCTTCTTCGTCAGCGCGACCTTTTGCATCGGGCGCCGTATGTAGTACAGCATTCGGATGATCGAGGGCATCCGCATCTCGAGGGTGGGCGACGCGAGCATTCGCTCGCGGCCGTGCAGCATCTCCGCTTTTCCCGCGAAAAGCAGCTTGACGGCACGCTGAAAGCTGGTGACGTTAAGCGCTTCGTAGGTAAAGTTCAGCACGAGCACCTCGCTCATGCGATCGTTTTCCCTAAGGTATGAAGGCGAGGCATTTTAGGTGCCTCGCTGCCGGACGAACATCAATCGCGTTTCGGTTAGCATTTGCGTTATTGCTAACCGCTGATCGGCGGGCAACCTTTCTTTGACCCGTTCGAAGGCGGCCGTCGCAACGTCGATCGCAATCTCGGCGGACTGATGGTCCGGCCGGCGGCCCGCTTCTTCGGTAAGATACGCATGCGCCGCTAGAGCGAGCGTTGCGATCACCTCGCTGAGCAAAGGCTCGACGGGCGGAATCTGCCCTTGAAATCCCCCCTGCATATCGGGAGGGGCGCTTCGGGTGGACATCCCTTTGTCGAGTTAAGCGGCTGCTGAGGGCTTCCCTTGCTGACCGGACATTCCGAGGAAGTATTGATGAACGCGCGGGTCGCGGGTCAGTTCGGGATGGAAGGCGGTCGCCAGCACGTTGCCTTCACGTACCATAACGCCGTGACCGTCACGTTCGGCGAGCAACTCAACGTTCGGGCCGCATCGCTCGATCCACGGCGCCCGGATAAAGATACCGGGAAACGGCTCGCTGCCGAGCGCCGGAATCCGGAGGGGAGTCTCGGCGGAATCGTTTTGCCGGCCGAAGGCGTTGCGCCGCACCGTGATGTCGATGAGGTCGAGCGTCGGCTGAGCGACGCCGGCGACATCGTGCGCCGCAACGATCATTCCCATGCAGGTTCCCCACAAGGGCATGCCGGCGCGCGTGCGGTCGACGATCGGCCGCCCGAGCCCAGAGCGTTCGAGCAGCTTCATCACCGTCGTCGACTCGCCGCCGGGGACGATCAGCGCATCGACGCGCGCGAACTCGGCAGGCGTTTTCACGGGGACGGCTCGCGCGCCGGCGCGTTCGAGCGCCGCGCAGTGCTCGACGACGTCACCCTGCAGCGCAAGTACGCCAACGGTTGTCACTTACTCTGTGTCATCCCGAGCGCGTCGTGCGTCATCCTGAGCTTGTCGAAGGATGGTCGAAGGACTAATTGCCGCGCGGGGCCATGAGCTCGGCGTCACTCAACTGCCGAACGTCGAGGCCGGGCATAGCTTCCGACTGCCCAAGAGAGCGACACGCTTCGAGAACGACGGACGGATCGCTGAAGTGGGTCGTCGCGTCGACGATCGCGCGAGCGAAACGCTTGGGATCTTTCGATTTGAAGATACCGCTGCCGACGAAGATGCCTTCCGCGCCGAGCTGCATCATCAATGCGGCGTCGGCGGGCGTCGCGACGCCGCCGGCGCAAAAAAGAACGACGGGGAGCTTCCCGTTCTGCGCGATCTCGGCTACCTGCTCGTAGGGCGCGCCGAGATCTCGCGCTCGCGCCACGAGCTCTTCCTTCGGCACGACGCTCAGCTCGCGGATCGAATCGCCGATCGCACGCATGTGCCGGACGGCTTCCACGATATTGCCGCTGCCGGCTTCGCCTTTGCTGCGAATCATCGCCGCGCCTTCGGCGATCCGCCTCAGCGCTTCACCCAGGTCGCGCGCGCCGCAGACGAACGGCGTCGTGAAGAGGTGCTTGTCCACGTGATACTTGTCGTCGGCGGGCGTGAGCACTTCCGACTCGTCGATGTAATCGACGCCGAGCTGCTGGAGCACTTGCGCTTCGGCGAAGTGGCCGATGCGCACTTTGGCCATAACGGGAATGGTAACGGCGTCCATGATGCCGCGGATCAGGTCGATTGCACTCATGCGAGCGACGCCGCCGGCTGCCCGGATATCGGCTGGAATTCGTTCGAGCGCCATGACCGCGACCGCGCCCGCTTCTTGGGCAATCGCCGCGTGTTCGGGAGTAACGACGTCCATGATGACGCCGCCTTTGAGCATCTGCGCGAGGCCGCGCTTAACCGTTACCGTTCCTTTTTCCATCGCACTATCATAACAGCCGTACCCAACCAAAACGTTGAGGAAAGCCGCTAGGGAAGAGGCGGCGGGGTCGGACTCTCTGCGCCGGAGGCCTCCGGCGCCGGCGTAATCAGGCCACCCGATGGGAGAGGTTGGGCCTCCTTTTTGAGGACCGGGAGCGGCTTCTGCCGCCAAACCGGAATGTTCGGATTGACCGTTGCCGTGGGAACCGGGGTAGGCGTCGGGGGAGGCTTGGGAGTCGCGGGAATCGCGGTCGGGACCGGCTGCGGCGGTACGCGGGGGTCGGGGAAGCGGGGATCGCCGGCGGCCGAGAGCGCCTCGGAGCGTTTCCAGTCGGGACCGTACGGCTGCGGGGAGGCATCGGCCCCGGTCGGAAGTGGGGTCGGCATCACCGAATTCAGTTGCGTTTGGGTGGCCTGCTGCATTACGCGGTCGCCCATCCGCTGGCCGATCACGACGGCCAGGAGCAATACCGCCGCGCCGACGGCCAGGACGATGGTGGGGAACTTCACGCGCGGACGAGGGGCCGAACGACGTCGAGTTTCGCAGCGCGGGCCTTGCGGTCACTCGGCTTACCGATGAGATGCACCTCGCGTAGTTCGCCGGCGGCCATATCGACCCGCGCCGTGTGCCCGCGAAACTCGATCAACACGTTGCGCGAACGGTCGAAGTGGTTGCCGACGAAGATCCGCACGGCGCCGTCGTCGTCCTCAAAAGCGATCGCGCCGACCTCGACGGGCGACGTGGTGACTTCGTCGCTGACATCGCGCCCAGCGTAGATGCACTTAAAGGGCTCTTCGGCCGAGAGCTCAGGCATGTTGCCGTAGATCGTGTCGCTGCGCAGGTCGACGACATACGTGCAGCGCCGTCCGCCCCAGTGAACGCGTGCGGCGGCGACCCACTGCCATCCCTTTGGGCGAAGCGGCGAGAGATGCGGCCGGCCGCTCGTACGATAACCGTTCAAACCGCCGACCGTTTCGGCAACGGCCCACAGATACTTTGCGCCGGTCCACGGCGAGAGATACATGCCGCGGTTGCTCAGCGATCCGCCGTCGAACCACTCGGCGAACTCGCCCGGGACCGTGTTTCGCGGGCTGCCGCCCTCCATCGCCGCATAGGTCATCGTGAGATAGCGCACGGCATCGTCGGTGAGATCGTTGCGGGCGAGCGCGACGGCGTACCACAGCGTCAGGTCGGGCCAGATCCCGCCCAGCAGCCCGAATCCGTACGACGGAAAGTACCAGGCGTCGGCGGTCGAGATCGTGCGCAGGCCGACCGGGGTCACGAAGTCGGCCTCCTGCAGCCGCTTGAGAATCACGCGGCGCTGCTCTGGGTCGGCGATCCCGAAGAGCACCGGAAAGACTTCGTCGGCGGTAAAGTTATCTTGATAGTTCCCGTCTTGATCGTAGTTGAGCACGAAGGCGCCGGTATCGTCGTTGAACAGGTAGTCCATCATCGCCGCGCGCATATGCTGCGCTTCGCTGCTGTATCTCTCCCAGTGGTCGTGATCGCCGACGACCGCACAGAGCATCGCCGCCGCCTCGAGCGCGTAGACGCACTCGGCGTTGATCTCGGTGACCGCTCCGTCGAGCGTGTAGTAGGGAATGATGTTTCGCCACGACGAGATCCCGTGCAGGTCGACACCCTTCGCCCGGCAGACGACCAGGCCGTGGTCGTCGCGTTGCGAGAGCATGTAGTCGGTGAGCCGTACCACCAGCGCTACATGTTTGCGAACCCACTCGTCGTCGAGCGTCGCGTTGTAGTGGTGCAGCATCGCGATCAGATGCAGCGGCGTATCATCGTTGATGTTGAGATCGTAGTCGGTCTTGTAGCCGCTGACGCCGCGTACGTACTCGATCATCAAGCCCGAGTCTTCGGCCGCCTCGTTGAAGACCTCGAGTGCGTTACGGCTGAATTCCGGCCAAAAGTAGTCGAATCCGTGGACGAACCACGACGTGTCGCGCGAGACGAGGATATCGGACGGCGGCGAGTTCGTCGAGCCCCACCCGTGCGGATACTCCTTGACGACGCGCAGCATGTTCGCTTTGGCCCACACCACGCCGCGGCTGATCTCCGGTGACGGCGTGAGGAAACGAGCGTCGTCGAGACGCTCGCCGAAATAGCCCTGCGTATCGTGCAGCGCCTTCGGATCGGCAAGCAGCGCTTCGAGGACGGGACGGCTCTTCTCGGTTCCAGCCTTGTGGTAGACGACCGCCAGCCGAAGCGACTCGCGGGCGCCGGCCGCGACCGTAATGCGATACTCGAAAGCGCCGAAGATGCGCCGGCTCACGAGCTCCGCCTGCGCGGGCGTCACGTCGTCGACGGTCGCCCCGGTGTCGCCCTTGACGAGCGTCGCCCGGCGCATCGATTCGAGGAGCACCTGTTCGCGCAGCGAGAGCTCGACGGCAACCGGCGGTCGCGATCCGCCCCACCAGCGCTCGCCGCCCGTTTCGAGGTTCCGCGAGCAGATCAAGCGTCCGTCGTTCCAGGCGCGGACTTCGTGTTCGGGCTCGCCGTAGAAGCGCTGGCCCACGAGCATCGCCCACGGAAAGATCGCAACGTCCATCTCAGCGGCGCCCGGATTGTAGAGCGTGACGTCGACCACGAAGGAGACGGCTCGCTCGAACGCCGGGCCGTGCGGAACGTAGAAGGCTTCGGTAACGTGCAGGCGATGGTCGAGCGTGAACTCGGAGATCTGCGCGTACGGAAGAAAGGTGATCTCGCGCTCGATCTGATGCGGAAAAAACGTGCGATCGGAGATGCGATAGGCGGTATGGTGGGTACCGAAGATGATCTGATCGGTATCGGCGTCCCAGAGCCCGCGCACGCCGCCCTTGGCAGTCGATTGCGCGTACGCCTTATAGTTTCCGAGCAGCAGCCCGTATGGGGTCTCGGATTCGTTGAGGACGTAGGCGCAAAACTCGTTGCGTTGCGCGTCGTAACTCGAGCCCATCTCCTTCTTCCTACTGCGGCACCCATCGCAAAGGCGCCTCCTCGCGCGACGGCCAACGGAACGCGGATTGAAAGCACCCGCGAAAATCAACCTGACGCTCGAAGTGCTCGCCCGGCGCACCGACGGGTACCACGGCGTTCGCAGCGTGATGGTGCCGCTCGACCTGGCCGACGAGCTGGCCTTTGAGCCCGCTTCGGCCTTCAGCTTCGATTGCGATTGCCGCGAGCTCGCCGACGAGCGCAATCTCGCCGTGAAGGCGCTCGAGAGCGCATGCGGCTCGCTGCCGGCGGTGCGCATGCTTTTGTCGAAGCGGATTCCGGTGCAGGCGGGCCTCGGCGGCGGCTCGAGCGACGCCGCTGCAGTGCTGCGTGCGGCGATGAGCGGTGCCTTCGGCCCCGCGCCGCGGCGCGATTGGCTACGGCTCGCGCGCAGCCTCGGCTCCGACGTTCCCTTCTTTCTCGCCGGAACGGCTGCGCTCGTCGAGGGCACGGGCGAGCGCGTCACACCCGCCGGAGCCATTGCGCAATGGCACGTCCTGATCGTCAAGCCCCCGGTCGCCGTATCGACGGCCCAGGCGTATCGCGAGCTCGACGCGCACGAGCGGCCGCAGCGCCCGCGTCGCGGCAGCGTCTCGATCGCAATGCTCGAGGCGCTGCAGCGCGCCGATTTCGGCGCCGTCGAAGGAATGCTGCAAAACGATTTTCACGAGGTGACCGCCGCGCGAACGCCGGAGATCGGCGCCGCTATCGACGCGCTGCGCGCCGCCGGCGCGGGCAACGCTCTGCTCGCGGGATCGGGGTCGTGCGTTTTCACGCTTGCAGAAAGAAGCGCCCCGATCGAGCAGATCGCACAACGCTTGTCGCTGCCGCCCGCGTTTGAACGAATCGTTACCCGCTTCGCATCGGCACCGGAGTGGCGATGAACGCCGTCGTTTTGGCCGGCGGACCGCTCGACGACGTCGCGAAGCTGCAGCCCGGCGCCCCGAACAAGGCCTTCGTCGACATCTGCGGGACGACGCTGGTCGGACGCGTCGTCAAAGCGCTGCGCGCCTGCCCGGCAATCGGTCGCGTCGCAGTTGTCACGCCGGCGAGCGAGTGGGGAAATCCGGATCTGCGGGCGGCCGACGACTTTCGCGCCGACGGGGTGCGCATTCGCGACAGCCTGCGCAACGGGCTGGAGGGCTTTGCTCCCGACCAATCGCTCCTCGTCGTAACTTCAGATCTGCCGATTCTAACCGTCGCGGCGGTAAACGATTTCGTCGAACGTGCGGCGGCGCTCGGCGCCGACGTTATCTACGGCTGCGTGGAAAAACAGACGCATCTGCGGCGCTATCCGAGCGTCCCGCACACCTGGGCGCGCATGCGCGATGGGACCTTCTGCGGAGGAGGCCTGGCGGCAATCAAGCCGCGCGCGCTGCCGCTGCTCGAACGCTTCATCGAAGATCTCGGCGCCGCGCGTAAGCACCCGTTCAAGCTGGCGTCGCTCTTCGGTTGGGATATTCTGGCGCGCTTCGCGATCGGCCGGCTCTCGATCGCGCAGGCCGAAGCGCGCGCGTCGCGCATTCTCGGCGCATCGGTTCGCGCGCTCGTCTCGCCTTACCCCGAGACCGGCGTCAACGTCGACCGCGTCAGCGACGTCGAGCTCGCGCGTGAGTTGGTTCGCGCGGGCTGAACTCGATCAAGTTCCGTTATCGTTCTTAGGACAACGTTAATACTGCGGGAAAAACCCCGAGCAAAGCTAGAGGAATAGCTCGGTCGCGCACGCTAGAGGCTCGCCGGGAAACGCGATGCTTCAAACCACGTTCGTACGCCGGCCCTTCTTCCTTATCGCAGTCGCGCTGCTGCTCGCGGCATGCGGAGGCGCTGCCGGTACGCCGTCGACGATTCCGGCAACGAGTTACTTCCGAACGCCGCCGCGCCAGGCGCTTCGCGCGATCGATAAGATCAAACACGTCGTCATCGTCGTCCAGGAGAACCGCAGCTTTAACGATCTGTTTTACGGCTTTCCCGGCGCAAAAACGGCGACGTTCGGCTACGATTCGAAACACGAGAAGGTCGCATTGAAGCCGCTCGGTCTGGCCTCGACGTGGGACCTCCCGCACAACTCCCAGGGCTTCCTCGAGGCCTGCGACGGCATCGGGTCGATTCCCGGTACGCACTGCCGGATGGACGGCTTCGATAAAGAGCGGCCTTCGGGCTGCGGCGCAAGCGGACCACGGTGTCCCATCAAGTGGCCGCAGTACAGCTACGTTCCGCACG
>DATAQH010000381.1:0-2378 GCA_036264815.1 Candidatus Cybelea sp. | reverse complement strand
TTTCACGAGAAGCGAGGTTACGGTGCCGCCCGGTGCGTCGCAACCCCACGGATCGTGCGTCGGAAAGTCGACGAGGCTGGTCGTCTGATTCTGGTCGATCGTCGTCGATCCACGGATGAGATCTTGGTGCCCGGTGAAGCTGCCGCTGCCTTGCGTCTGGAACATATGATCGGCCAGAACGTAGGTTTTAGCAATGTCCCAGTATGGGGCGATTTGGCTAGGCATGACGTACTGGTACGGGTTGCCTTTGTGGCACTGCGACGCGCCGCCGGCAAAGCCGTTCATCTTCCCGCCGTCATAATCGCTCAGAAACGTTCCGCGCGAGTGCTGGAAATCGCAGGTGCCGCGCAGGCCAACCTCCACGAGTTTGACCGTCTGGTTTCCGCGCTTTCCGGTCGTCGTTCCATCGGCACCCGGAAACGTCGCGAAAAAGTCGTCGAAGGAGCGGTTCTCCTGAATCAGGAGCACGATGTGCGAAATGTAGCCCGACGTATGTTTGTGCGTGTGGTGGCGCGTCGTCGTCGTCGGGCCCGGCGGCAGGGGCGCAGAGGATTGCGAACCACCGCAGCCGCCGAGCAAAGCGGCGGCGACGAAAAGACCCAACGCGGGACGCTCAAACATGACGCTGATTCCTCACAACTCGACGGTGCGCTGTGTGGAAAGGCGCTTCGTCGGCTTGTCGCGAGGCGCCTTTCCGTACGCGGGCGCCGAGCCGCCTGCTAGCTGCAGGTGCAGTAATAGAGCGTCTGGCCGTCGCCGAGATCCTCAGTCTGCAGCGTGCACGTACCGGTGCAGCTGCATTGCATGCAGCGCCAGTTCGTCGGCATTCCGCCTACTACGTCGCAGCACACGCCGCATGCGTTAGCGGGATTGACGTGGGCGCCGGCCGGAGGGCTGGTGGCCTCGACGACCTGCTGTTGAGTGGTCGTATCGATGTAATGCATGAGCGCATCGCCACGGACTTGCATAAGATGATGACTCCTCTTGTTGTAAGGGCTGGTCCCCTAAGCATAGCAAAGAGCGGAGCGCTCGTCTCTAGGACGCCCGGCCTATAGCGGCTCCTTCGACCGGCGGCGCGCCAGCGACCCCGGGCCTGGGGCCACCTGGCCGACGGGAGGGACCGGCTACGCCGCTAAACTCGCTCCATTCTTGAAGGAAGTACGTTCGCCCGGGCAGCTCAGCGTTGCTCGAATCGAGGCATTCAGCGACGGCATCTTTGCATTTGCGGTGACGCTGCTCGTGCTGACCCTCACGGTTCCGGACGTCGCCGACAGTCTTGGCGGGGAGGGCCTGCGGGCGGCGCTGCTTGCGGAGTGGCCACGGTTCACCATCTACCTCATCAGCTTTCTGATGGTCGGCCAAGTGTGGATGGCCCATCACTTCTTCTTCAGTCACTTTGCCCGCGCCGACGTCGCGCTGCTCTGGATGAACATGCTGGCGCTGGCGACCATCGCGGTCTTGCCCTTCTCCACGGCTTTGCTGGGACACTACGTCTCCCACGAGCACGACCGCGTCGTCGCCGCATTCGTGTACGGCAGCCTTTGGACGATCGGCGCGTCCTGCCTGAGCGCGATGTTCTGGTATGCAAGCGGCCCCGGAAAGCTACTGCTGCCCGACTCCTCGCCTTCGCAGATCCGGGCCGTGCGCCGAGCCACCTGCGTTGGCCCGCTCGTCTTCGGCACCTTTACGGTGCTGACGCTGGTAAGCTTCTGGCTCTTTTTAGCCGGGTTCGCCTTCGTGCCGTTGTTTTACATCGCACAGTCAGCCAGGTTCGTACGCCGATAGGGCGGCGCGGCGCTCCCAGAGCGAACGCGTGTACAGCACCTCGAACCCGCTCCGGCGAAAGTTGCGCTCCGACGCGGTCCCGGGACGCGCGGTGGCGCGCATGACTCGGACGCCGGCGTGGCGCGCTCTCGCGATACGATCGCGAACCAGCGCGAGATGCCAGCCGCGCCGGCGAAACTCAGGGACCGTCGCGCCGGCAAAGAAAAACGCGCATTCGCCGCGCACGCTCATTATC
Organism: Candidatus Cybelea sp.; assembly: GCA_036264815.1. Taxonomy (GTDB): domain Bacteria; phylum Vulcanimicrobiota; class Vulcanimicrobiia; order Vulcanimicrobiales; family Vulcanimicrobiaceae; genus Cybelea. The sequence continues at coordinate 358 of DATAQH010000381.1, read as the reverse complement.
GCAGTCGATGCGATCGTTTCGCCGTCTCGGCCGGCCAAGGCGACGGTGCCTTCGGAGGATGCGAGGATCAGCCCCACGCGAGGATCGCCGCCCTCCGCCTCGTCACCGAGGAATCCTTTCATCGAGGCCGCTGCCCAATCGTCCAGATTCGTAGCGACGGAAACCCGGTCGTCGCGTCGAGAGTACGTTTCAAAATCGTCTGAGACGAGGACGTTCTCGTATTCGCCCGGTGCGTAACCGGCACGTGCCAATCCGGTAGCCAGCGACGGATCCGACAGCGGCGTAACGAAGACGCGCGGCGTCGCGTTGCGCGACTCAAAGAACGCGGTGAGGCGCGCGATTTCTTCGGCTTCGACGG
>DATAQH010000357.1:0-4150 GCA_036264815.1 Candidatus Cybelea sp. | reverse complement strand
TCGGAGTCGCCGTCGGCGTCGTAATGGACGAACAACGTCTTCCCATCGAAGGACGATAACGTTAGCCCGCGTTCGGCCAGCAGCGCCGTGAGCTTCGTGCGAACATCTGCTTCCATCGACTCTACTGGTTTCCGCGAAGCGCGGCGTTCTAAACCGGTGCCCAACGGCCGCTTGGCTTCCCGGGTGCCTGGCTGCTCGCTGGAGGGCTTCAAACCAAGCCCGTTTAAGGCAATGTTGCAATGCTTCTAATTCGGCTCGAGGAGCCCGAGTGGGATATCTCGACCGCCGGCAAGCTGCGTGAGGCGCTTGCATCGGCGCGGCGGGAGCCAAGCGTCGTCATCGACATGAGCAACGTCACGTACATCGACTCCTCGTGTCTTTCGATCCTCATGGCGCTGTACCAGGAGCGGGTTATTAAGAAGCACTTCTCGGCTGCGCATCTGGCCGCTCCGCCCTACACCGTACGGCGGATCTTTGAAATCACCGGGCTTGACGCCCTTTGGCCCGTCCACGAGCACATCGAAGATGCGATGAAGGCCGCGCAAGCCGAAGAGGCACCACCCTAGCTTACCTTACTGCGGATCGGGTGCAGGCAGCGTGCCCGGCGCCACCGCGTCGGCAAGGGCGCGAAAGACTTGCTTCGCGCCGAGACCGGCGCCGCTCTTTTGATCGTACGCGGCGGCCGCGTTCGTCGCCTCAACGGCGATCGTCACTCTCTGTGCGGGAAGATAACCAACGGCTCCCGATGCACCGGCAAACCCCAACGTTTGCGTCACCCACGGACCGGAGAGAATGACGCCGAGCCCGTAGCTCAGCGCGAGGTCCATCTTGCGGCACGCGGGACAGTTCGGCTGGGGGTGCCCGAAGCCAATCAGTTTCGGCGTGATCTGCGCGGCCGACGACGCCGGCGATATGAGCTTTCCGGTCCCGACCGCCTCGAGCGAGATGCTGAGATCCGTGATGGTCGTCGTCTCGACCGCCTGGTCGATCGTCGTCCATGACGGATTCCAGTAGGTCGACTCTTCGAAGAACGGGATCTTCGGAGCGATCCCCAGCGTCTCACGCCGTTCCGAAGTAAACGAGTGCAAGACCGGCTGTGGAATCGCCGGCGTCTTGTTGCCGCTCGTCTCCTTGAGGCCCAATGGATCGAGGACGAATTTCTTGAGCGCGTCGATGAGCGGCATGCCCGCGATCTTCTCCAGCACCCGTCCCAGAATCACATAATTGGTGTGCGAGTATCCCCAGTTCGTCCCAGGCGCGAACTGCAAGGGCTTGCTGATGCCGATTTGGATCAGCTCTTCCGGCGTCCACTGACGGAACGGATCGAGGTACAAACCATTGATCATTTCGTCCTGATAGACGTAATCCGCGTAACCCGACGTCATCTGGGCGAGCTCCGCAAGCGTGATGCGATCCGCGTCGGGAAGCTCGGGGTAGAATTTGGAGAGCTTCGTGTCTAGCGTCACCTTCTTCTGGTCGCAGAACTCGAGCAGCAGCGTCGCCATATACGTGAAGGCCAACGCGCCGTTGCGAAAGTGCATATCCGCCGTGGCCGGAACGCCCGTCATCGACTCGCCGAAGGCCCCCGTGTAGATGGTATCTCCATCCCGCCGAACCTGCACGATCGCGGAGCGCAGATGATTGGCGGCCATCGAGCTGCGGACGATGCTCTCAATGGCCGCGGGAGAATCGGTGCCTGCGGCGGCGCGAGCCGCGCTGGGTGTCAGCAGCGCGAGCAACAGCGCGGCAGCGTTCGCGGTGCGGATCACGGCTTCGGTGTGGCGTGCGGACGCGCAGATTTCATCGAGTCGCGCTTCAAGGTGAAGTCGTACTTTGCATGGCTGGCCTCGTCGCCGCCGGTGGTCACCACGTCGTCGTGAATCAACGTCGGCACCTCCAGCGCGCGGTCGTACGTAATCACCACGTCCGACGTTTGGTTATCGAAACCGCCGTTATGCAGTTCCATCTTCTTGACTTCGTGAACCACCGCTCGCTGCTTACTCGCGTCGACCAGCGTAAAGTCTTCCGTCGTCTCGAACTGATCGGATTGCTCCTTACGCTCCCACTGCCCTTGCGCGTTCCATGGCGCCGCGTCGACGAACTCTCGACCAAGATAGCTCAGCAATACCCACTCGGCCTGGCTCGGCGAGGGCGTCGAGGGACACAGCACCGAGGTGTTGCCGTAGACGCTGCAAGTAAAAGCCTGGCGAGGGCGCGGATCGCCCTGCACGAGCTCGGCAATTCGCACGACCAGCGCGCCGTCCGGCGCGACCGAGAGCACGTCGACGTACATCGTCCCGCTTCCACCCTCGGGAGTCGCGACGTGACCTCCCTTGTCGACGGTCTGCACCCCGCCGCCGCCGGGCTCGACGGCATAGTTCTGCAAGCCCTGCACGCCGACGCTGAACGTGTACTCGAGTTGCCGCAAGGGCTTGCCGGCGGCTGAAGCCGGTGCCGAGTTCTGTGCGGGCAGCGGTGACGGGCTCGGTGTACCCAGCGCGGCCACCCCGTAGAGTAAGAAGGCTAACACCCCGTCAGCAGTTCGATCGAGACGAGACGATCTTGGCGGAAAAAGAAGCTTTGGAACTGTCCGCACGCATCGCCGCTGGGTTTGGACGGCGTTCCGCGCATCGTCGTGTAGGAAAGGGTCATCATTCCGGGACGCTCTTTCGTTGCGTGCGGCTTCACCGCCCCGTAAATCTTCTGTACGGCCAAGCTGCTCATCCCCAGCGACACCCCGCGCATCGTGCGAACCGCGTGCAGGTCCATGGTTGCGACGGGTGCCGGCGGCCGCGAGATGCCTTGCGTCAGCGCGAAGCCGCGCCACGCGCAGCATCCCTTATCGTAGAGCACGATCGCGTGCGCCGCATCGTAGAGAACGTTGACCTTCTTCGGCTCGGGGGTACTGTATGAAAACGACGTTCCGTTTTTGACCAGCGGGCAGGCGCTGCCGGGATAATAGAAGCTTTGCTTCTTCTCGGCCGGCGCCGCATTGCCGCAGACGAAGTAGTCGTACGCCGAGGACGCGGCGGTCTGTCCGTTGGCCCAGGCCGTGAAGCCCGTATCGGGATCGGGAAGCCACGCGCCCAACGCGGCGTTCGACGCGCCGGCCGCGACGGCGGCGACGCCGGACAGAGCCGCAAAAGCCAGCGCGAGGATCGTTGGTTTTGTAAAAGGCATCATTCTGATATGGGAATTCTGCGACGCCGCCGAACATCCGCCTCGCCCTCTCGGGGGGATTCGAATCTCCTTGCCAGAAGGCGCGCGCGTGGAGCTTCGACCACTGGGCTTCGGCGAAATTTTCGACCGGGCCGTAACGCTCTATATCCGTAACATCGTGCCGTTCGCCGGCATCGTCATGGTCTTGATCCTGCCGCTTTCGATCTTACAGTACATTTTGGATCGCAGTTCCCAACCGCAGCTCGACCTAATGCTGAAGGTTCTGCAAAACCCCGCGCATGCGAGGGTCGAACACGTTCCGACGATCCTGGATTCCCCGCCATCGGTCGCGGCGCTCGGCATTCTCCTCTTCATCACCTACCTCTTTTGGCCGTTTGCGCTCAATGCGGTCGCCGTCGGCGTCGCGAGGCTCTATCGTAACCGGCGCGTCGAGTTTCGCGCGTGCTACGAGGCGGTGCTGTCGCGCTGGCCCCAGATCGTCGCGCTGCTATTCGTTCAGTTTTTTGCCTTCCTGGCCTGGTATCTCGCGGTGATCGTCATCGTCGCGGCGATCGTCGTCGTCGTGATTGCGCTGGGCGCAGCCTCAACGACCTTCGCGTTTTGGTTCGGCTTCGTTGCCGGACTCGCCGGCCTCGTCGTAATGGCTCCGTTGCTCGCGCCGCTTGCCGTCTCGCTCGTCTTTGCGATGTACTCGGCGGTCATCGAAGAATCCGGCGTCCGCGAATCACTCCAGCGAGGCTTCGCGCGCATCTTCAACCGCACCGAGTTCTGGCGCGCGCTGCTCTTCTCGATCGCCGCCGGCGGCGTCGTCCTGGGCGGCTCGATGATGCTGGGAATGCTCGGATTAGTTGCGGCCTTCGCCCATCAGCCGGCCTTGGAGGCCATTATCGAATCGCTGGCCCGCGCGACGCTCGCTCCGTTCGGCGTAGTGCTGCTCGCGATCTACTACTTCGACGTACGCATTCGCCGT
>DATAQH010000348.1:0-3434 GCA_036264815.1 Candidatus Cybelea sp. | reverse complement strand
CGCGAGTACTTTGCGCCGATGATTTTGAACTTCCGCGGCCTCTGCCCGTAATCGAACATGTTGGCGATGCTGGTCGAGGTCGCGTCGGTCGTGCCGAGCGAACCGAGGTTCCAGTTATCTTCGATGAAGCGGATGATGCTGCCGAAGCCGTAGACGGTGTGCGAGATCTCGTTGGCGGGAACGTACGGCGACGCGACGATCATTCCGACGCGGAATCCCGGGCCGCCTTGATTATCGAGTTTCGTCGGCGCGACTTCATCGTAGAAGCCGCCCCAGTCGTCCCACACGACGATGATGGCGGTCGAACTCCACTCCGGGCTCTGACCGATTCCGTTGACGACCTGCGCCACCCACGACGGGCCTTTATCGGAACCGTAGCCGGGGTGATCGGAGTTGACCGCATCGGGGATCACCCACGACACCTGCGGCAGGTTGCCGTTCTGCGCATCGGTGATGACCTGCTGCGGCGGCGTAATGACGTGCTGGCTCCACTGGCTCGGATTGTTGAACAGCGAGCTGATCACGGCAAAGCCGTTCCAGAGGGCACCCGAGGTTCCAAGCTTCTCGGGGGGCGCGTAGTACTTCCAGGTAACGCCGGCCTTTGCGAAGAGATCCGCGAGTGTCTGGTAGCTCGCGCCCGAGGACGGGAAGTCGCTCGTACAGGGAAACGGGCCCTTGACGTGTTCGTAGACGAGCTTCGTCGTAAGCAGGTTGGTCTTGGTTCCCGGCGGTGAGTTGCAGCCCCACGCCCGCGACGAGGTCGGATCGTCGACGAGGCTCTCTGTTGGGTCGATCGCGGTGCCGCCGCGGATCAGATCCTGGTGTGCGGTAAAACTGCCGCTGCCTTGCGTTTGGAACATCATGTCGGCGAGACCGTACTGCGTCGCGATGCTCCAGTACGGTTGCACCTGTGCCGGGTTGACGTAGACGTAGGGCTTGTCACCTTCCGGTTTGCCGTTGCTCGTGTAAATGATCTGATTGAAGGCGTCCATATTACCGTCTCGATACGCGGTGTGATACGAGACGTACAAGTGGTTGAGGTTCCGCTTGCTCTCTAAGTTCACTTCGGTAAGATTGACGGTAACGGTCTTGGCGTTCTTACCTTTGCCGATGCGCTGCAGCCCGGTGGTCGTGCCGGTAGCGCCTTTGAAGGTCGCGAAGAGCGTGTTGAAGGTACGATTCTCTTGCACCATCACGACGATGTGCTGGATCGGGGTCGACCCGGTCTTCTTGTGTCCGCCATCGGCCATATTCGGGACCACGGCTGAGTGCGAGCCGCCGCCGCATGCGGTAAAGCTCAGCGAGATTGTAAGTAGAAGTCCGACAAGAGACGATACTCGAGAAGGCATATACGATCTCCGTTGCAGGTGGGGAACAAGGCTTTCTTCTTCGCCTAGCCTCGGATTACATGGCGTCGCTACCGGCTGCGGTGACTAGGGTCAATCATAACTTTCGCGGACCGTCTCCAGCAGCGTTTGCCCGAACTCGACGGGCGTTCCGTCGCCATCGAGCACGTCCACGCCGAAGCCCGGATAGAGGCTAACGAAGCGGTCCTGTTTCCAGCGAGCGACCGACCATCGGTCGCGCGCCGCCTTTTCATATGGCCACGGCGGCATCCCCTCCCGGTCCGATCGAATGTCGCGGCCGTCAGACGTGCGAATCCGCACTTGAAATCCCTCAATGCGTGCGATCTTCATCTCGAGGGTCCCGATCTTCATTGAATGTGGCTTCGGGCGAGCCCGCGTGCCAACCCCTTAACGCTTACATAGAAACGACCAGAACTCGTCTAAAGTTCTGGCCGGGAAATCTCGGGCTGACTGGATTCGAACCAGCGATCTCTAGTCCCCCAGACTAGCGCGATAACCAAGCTTCGCTACAGCCCGTTGGCTTTTTTCCGCTTCTTGCGCGAGCGGTTGCCGCCGATGGCGTCCTTGAGCGATTTTCCGGCGACGAAGGCGGGAACCTTTCGTGACGGGATGTTAATCGGCTCTCCCGTTCTCGGATTGCGGCCGGCGCGAGCCTTGTGCGAGCGCACGACGAAGCTGCCGAAGGGATTTAGCGCGACGCGGTCGCCCTTCAGGAGCGCTCCCTTGATCTCGTTGAGAATCAAGTCCACTATTTCGCCCGCCTGTCGCCTGGAGAGCTCTGCTTCTAAGGCGACGGCGTCAACGACATCTGCTTTTGTCAACGTCGCATCTCCTAACTCGGCTCGGAGAGGAGCAATCGTTCAACAGCCTGGCTCGGCTGCCTTCAGGCGGCGAGAATTTCCGCGAGCGCGCGCAGCGCGAGGACGTAGCCGCCCGCGCCGAGGCCGGTCACGACGCCGCGGCAGGCTGCCGCCGTCACGCTCGTTCGGCGAAATTCCTCTCGGGCCGCGACGTTCGAAAGATGCACTTCGACGACCGGGATTCGGATCGCCGCGATTGCGTCGGCGATCGCGTATGAATAGTGGGCGTAGGCGCCGGGGTTGATCACGACGCCCGCATCGGTTTTGCGAGCGGCGTGCAGCGCGTCGATCAGCCGGCCTTCGCCGTTGTACTGCTCGCAGCGAGCCTCGAAATGGAGCTCCTTCGCGGCGAGAAGAATCGCGTCGTTGAGTTCCTCGAGTGTTTGCGTGCCGTACAGCTCCGGCTCTCGCTCGCCGAGTAAATTCAGATTTGGCCCGTGCAAAACCAAAACGCGCATCGCTCCAGGCCTTCTTTGGAGGAAAAGCGCGAGCCTTTGCCCCAGAGGCGCTCATGCCCGACAGAATCCTCGCCGCCTCCGCGCTCGACGCCGGCATCGCGATCACCGCGGCAATAACGACCGGCCTCGTCGGCGAGATCCGCGACCGGCACGACCTTTGGCCAACGGCCACGGCCGCCGTCGGGCGATTGGCAACCGGCGCCGCGCTTCTGGCCGCCAATCTCAAGGGCAACGAACGAATTTCGCTGCAGATCGCCGGCGACGGGCCGCTCGGGAATATTGCGGCCGATGCATGGTTTCTCGACGAGCAGACGATCGGCGAGCGCGGCTACGCGCGCAACGGCCAAGTGGAACTCCCCGTCGATGAGCGCGGCAAGTTCAACGTAGCGGGCGCGGTCGGGAAGGGTTCCCTTCAAGTCACGCGCTCGGCGGAGGCCGGGCAGCCGTACGTCGGCATCGTTCCGCTGGCGACCGGCGAGATCGCCGAAGATCTCGCGGTCTACCTCGCGCAGTCCGAACAGATTCCCAGCATCGTCGCGCTGGGCGTGCTCGCGAATCCCAACGGCGTCATTGCAGCCGGCGGCGTTATCGCGCAGGCGCTGCCGGGCGCCGACGAACGTCTGCTCGCGGCGCTCGAAGCACGCGCCGTCGCGATGGCGCCGGTCACGCAGCAGATTTCGCAGGGCGCGGATGCCGAGGCGCTGTTGCGTTCGGTCGCCGGCGATACGGAGCTGCGCGCCATCCGCACG
>DATAQH010000264.1:0-4620 GCA_036264815.1 Candidatus Cybelea sp. | reverse complement strand
CGTTGAGCACGTCGGCGTGTTCGATGCCGGCCGGTGCGACGACGTAGGCGATGCCGTCGTTGCGCTGCCAGATTCGCTCGAGGGCGGCTCGCGGATAGACGACGCGTACGTTTGGGGCCGCTGGATCGTTGATCGCACAGTCGCCGGTGCGCGTAAACCCGCAGAGCACCGCAAGGTGGCCGTCGGAGTGTTCCAGCGGCGCGCCCGGAAGCTCGCCCGCGCTCCACGAGTACGAGATCGCCACGGGAAGATTTCGCTCGATCAGACGTTGGGCGTGATCGAGATTGCGCAGGTGCGCGACGACGGCGCGAAAACCGAGACGGCCGCTGTAGGCAACGTTGAAGACCCAGTTTCCGGTTCCGTTGTACGAACGGTCGAAGACCTCGCGCGCGGTCCGCGTTACGGAAACCTCGATTCCGTGATAGGCGTGAATCATCGAGAGCGCTGCCGGACTGCACCAGCCTCGCTCGTTGGGTTGCTCGGCATACTGCGAACGTGCGGGAACGTTCAAGATCAGCGAGTCGCGCGCGTAGGGCAGCGAGTCGCGGGCTCGTACCGGCGCCGAAAAAGCCAGCTGTTCGAAGTGCACCCCTGGGGCGCGAACCTCGATTCCGTCGAACGGCTGCCCCGCGCGAACGACATCGACCTCGACGACGGTGCCTTCGTGCGAGGGGCTGACCGACTTCGCACCGCCGAGGGTCCACTCGGAGTGATCGAGCCAGTCCCCGGCGGGCAGGTGCGCGCGAAGCACGCGGAAGGAGAGCCGGCCGCTCTCCGTATGAGTGTTCCAACTCAGCACGCCGCGGCGGGACGCCTCGAAGAACAGGCGAGCCGTTTCGTAGGCTCCGAGCTTTTGAGCAAAGGTTCCCGCGTTCAGATCTTCCACTGCCATGCGTTCCAAGTGTCGCCGATGAATGCCGCGGGAACGTAGTTCTTGAGGTCAACGTTCATCGCCGTATAGTCGGTTTGCCAACTAAAGAAGACGGCCGGAACGAGGTAACGGATGCGTTCTTCTTCCCGCTGGTAGAGCGCTCTGCGCTCGTTCTCGTCGAACGTGCTCGCGGCGCCGAGGCTCGTTGCGTTCACGACCGAATCGTTCAGCCACGACGTGTTTGCACCGTGCGGCGGGACGAAGGCGCCGGCCCAGTTGCCGGAGTTATCGGGATCGGGACCGTTCGTCTCGATCGACCACTCGAGGTCGTAACGGCCGGTGTACAGCGGGCCGTTCTGCGCGAAGAGGTAGCTTCCGGGATAATTACGGACTTCGATGTCGATGCCGGCCTTACGCAGCATCGCCTGGATCAGCACCTGCGATTCGGTGTTCTCCTGGTGTCCGGTCGTCGCGTAGATCGTCAAACGCATCGCGAGCGGGCCTTTCACGAGGATGCCGTCGGGGCCGGGCTTCCATCCGGCCTCCGCCAGCAATCGCTTGGCATCGCTGGGATCGTAACGGTACGCGGGGAGTCTCGGGGCCGCCCACGACTCCGGGAAGATGTCGGAGACCGCAAGCCGGTCGAGATCGTGAAAGACGTCGTGCTCGATGCGTGCCCAGTCGACTCCCTCGGCGATCGCCTGGCGCACGCGTACGTCGGCGAGCTGCGGCCGGCTCAGGTTGATGCCGAGATGTCGCCAGTTCGCGCTGAGACGGTGCGTAACCGCGATTCCCCGAATCGACGAGAGACGCGCGACGTTGTTTGCGTTGACGCTCGGGTACACGTCGACCTCGTGCGTCGCCAGCTCGTTCAAAAGCGTATTGACGTCGGGGACGACCTTCCAGATCACCTCTTTGAGCTTCGGCGCTCCGCGAAAATAGCGCGCGTTCGGAATGAAGGTCAGCGAGCTTCCGTGATTCCACGCTTTCAGTACGTACGGTCCGCTCGAAAGCGGATGCTCGTTAAAGCTGGACTGGCGCAAGTCGGCGACCTTTGCGAGCAGGTGGGCCGGCAACGGCGGATAGCCGGCACCGCCCATTGCGAGAATCCCGAGAACGCGCACGCTCGGGCGGCGAAGCCGGATGACGATCGTGTACGGATTCGGCGCCGAGGCCGATGCGATTTCGTCCCACCCGTACGTGCTCTTGACCGCCGTCTGCGGATCGCGTACGAGCCGGTACGTGAAGAGCCAGTCGGCGGCAGTCAGCGGCGCGCCGTCGGCCCAAACGATTCCCTTGCGTAAATGCACGACGATTCGCCGGCCGTCGCGGCTGATATCTCCGTTGCGCAGCGTCGGAACGCGCGTGGCAAGGTCGGGGACGTAGTCCCCTTGCGCATCGTACCGCAGGATGAACGAATAGAGCAGGCCGGAGATCGCATCGCTCGCGGCCGTGTGGGCGTACATCAGGTTGAGTCCGTCGGGCTCTTCGTCTTCGCCCAGACGCACGACGCCCGGGACCGTCCACGCGTTGTGCTCGCCCGCGGGCGGGGGCGCGGGCCGCGAGCATGCAGCGGCTCCTGCGAGCAGCGCGAGCAACGCGGCGGCGCAGGGGCGCCGTCTCACCGGGCGGCGGTTAACGGTTGGCGTTTGACGATCCGTTGCCGAATCTGCTCGTAGAATGCTAGCGAGCCGAAGCGAACGACGTCCTCGGCCGGGAGGCCGGTCTCCTCGCGCGCCCGCACGGCTTGCGCGCGCGCGTGCTGCTCCGAAAGGTGTCTGGTGTTCAGTACGATGCCGATGACCGGCGCGGGCTTGATCGTTGCCGACAGCGCCTCGTGAACGGCGATCAAACGGGCGTAGCTCAGCACCGGCGTTGCGTACTCTTCAATGAGCCGGCGCACGGGATCGCAGACGAGGATCAGCGCATCGGGCGCGCACCCCGTCAGCAGCGCGAGCGTTACGGGGGCGTACGCGGGATGGTTGATCGCGCCTTGCCCTTCGACGACGATGAGCTCGGCGCCGTCGCGTGCGGCCTGCAGAACGAGCTGTTCGGCGGCGCCGGGTGCAAAGTCGGCGATGACGCGGTCGACGGAGATGCCCCACCCGGCAATCATGATCCCCGTCTGGCCCGTGGGAACGAACTGCGCGTTCGTTCCGCAAGCACGTGCCGCGCGCACGATCTCGAGTGCGGCCGTCATCTTCCCGACCGCGCAATCGTTACCGACCGTCAGCACGACCGGTGCCTCAACGCCGTACGCTTCGCCTGAAAAAATCGGCACCTCGGGAGGTTCGCGCACGTCCCAAATCGCCGCGCCCGCGGCGACGGCGGCACTGCGGAACTCGGGATCGCTTCCGAGCTGCTGATGCAGCCCGCTGACGATCTCGAGGTTCGCGCGAAGAGCCGCAGCGATTTCGTCCCGCCAATCCGGCGGAAGGCCGCCGCCTCGCGGCGCCGTTCCGATAAGAAGCGACGTCGGGCCATATTCCAGTGCTTGCCTAAGATCGGCAACGATCGGTGCGGTGCTGGAGAGGTGCGGCAGCACCTCGTTCACACGCTTTCCCGCGGCCGAGGGATCGATGACCGCAACGATCTCGTCGTTTCCGTACGCAATGACGCCATGCGCGGTCTTGGCATAGGTTGCGAAGTGACCGGGTGCGAGAACCGCGTACCGGCGGCGCGTCACGTCGCCTCCTTTGCGCGTACGCCCAGCCCAGGCTCGTCTGAAAGTACGAGCTTTCCGCGGTCGTACCCGACGCCGGCAAACGGGTCGTCCGCGATCAACAGCGGCCCGTCGATATCGGCCCAGTCGACGAGCGGCGAAAGATGCGCGGCGGCGCTTGCGGCAATGGCGCTCTCGACCATACAGCCGAGCATGACTTTCAATCCCATCGCCCGCGCGGTGTGAATCATCGCGAGCGCGCCGCGAATGCCGCCGGTCTTCGCGAGCTTTACGTTGACGCCGTCGATGCAGCCGCCGAGCGGCGGGAGGTCGCTTGCAACCAAACAGTCCTCGTCTGCGACGATCGGGATGTCGACCCGCTCCCTGATCGCGCGCAGCCACTGCGGATTTCCGGCCGGAACCGGCTGCTCGCAAAACTCGATCTCGTAGCGTTGCAGTTCGCGCAGCGTCGTGATCGCCTCTTGGACCGTCCAGCCTTCGTTGGCGTCGATGCGAATCGCGCCGTCGTAACGCGCGCGAATCGCGGCGATCGTTTCGACGTCGTCGGCGGGTGCGCCGCCGCCAACCTTCACCTTGAGGATCGGGTACTGCGCGGCTTCGTCGACCTTGCGCAGCATCTCGTCCGGCGGCGCGATCCCGATCGTAAACGAGGTCGTCGGGGTCCGTGACGGGTCGAGGCCGAGCAAGGCGTAGAGCGGTTTGCCGAGCTGCTTGCCGATGAGATCGTGAAGCGCGAGATCGAGGCCGGCGCGCGCGGCAGCCGGGATGCGTGAGTCCAGCAGCGTCTCGAGCGCGAAGGGGTCGTCGCAGCTGGGAGGGTGTGCGCCGAAGTAGGCGATGACGCTCTCCACGCTCTCGCCGTAACGCTCGACGGGGGTCGCCTCGCCGAGACCCTCGCGATCGCCGGCTCTCACCCGCACGAGTGCAGTACGTGCGACCGCTTCTTCGCCTCGCGCAATTTTGAAGACGTGAACCAGCGGGAGATCCATCGCCGTAACGGAGATCGTTATCGCAGACATCCAAGCGCGCTTTCGGGAAACATCCGCCTTCTACTAGCTTGCTCTAG
>DATAQH010000200.1:0-7035 GCA_036264815.1 Candidatus Cybelea sp. | reverse complement strand
GAAGAATATCTCCCGGAAGCTCCAGCCGTTCATCGACGGAAAGTGCTGCATCGTCACGTAGAGCGCACCGAGCGCGACGCCGTGATAGATAATTGTGAAGAAGAACCACATCACGAAGTTGGCGCGGTACTCGAGCATCGTGAGGACGTTGATCCGCCAGTATTGCGCGTAGGCGCCGAGCATGCCGTAGCCCTTCGAGCCTCTGCGGCGGTTCCCCATCCTTGGCGCAACCCAGCGAGAGGCCGGGGCGGTCAGAGAGGCCATGAGCACGGTAACTTCGCGTCCACCCGTTTTTCAGGTGATCCCGGCCGCGTCGCGGGAGCACGTCGACGCCGGCTGGCTCGATACCTATTATTCGTTCAGCTTTGCGGATTATTACGACCCGGCGAACCTCAACTGGGGCGCGCTACGCGTCTTCAACGACGACACGATCCAAGGGGGCGAAGGCTTCCCGGCGCACCCGCACCGCGACATGGAGATCGTCACGTACGTGCTTTCCGGAGAGCTCGCCCACCGCGACAGCATCGGCAACCACGGCGTCGTCGGACCGGGCGGGGTCCAGTTCATGAGTGCCGGCACCGGCGTTCGCCACAGCGAGTACAACAACGACCCGGTCGAGCCGCTGCACCTCGTGCAGATGTGGGTTCTGCCTGGGCTGGTGGAAACGCCGCCCTCCTACGGCCAACTGGCGTTCGACGAGGGCGATCGGCGCAATCGCTGGCTCAACGTGGTCAGCGGTAATCCTGAGGTTGCCGCGCCGATTCGGATCACGCAGGACGCCACGTTCAAAGTCGCCCGGCTCAGCGGTGCGGACCTCGTGCTTCAAGCACAATTCGCCCCGAACCGTTATGGGTTTCTCTTCGTTGCTTCCGGAAAGGCGCAAGCGAATGGCACCGCGCTTTCGGCCGGCGATGCCGTGCGCTTCTACGACGTCCCGGAGCTGCGCGTAAGCGGAGAGGCCGAGCTCGTGCTTTGGGACTTACCCGACGTCGGCGAAATCAGTTAACAAATTAAAAAAGCGAACGCTACCCGCCTTGGATGACGACGCGCCGCGCGGCGGCCTGCCAAACCAGTGAGGACAGCGCGGCGAAGAGCGCGAGCCAGAGGATCTGGACGGCGATGCTGACCGCCCACTGCGAGGGGGGAATGATGCCGACGTAGATCAGCAGCGGCGTCGAATAGATCGCTGCGAACGGCAGTGCGAAGACGAGCCGCCCTAAGAGGCCCGGGAAAAACGTCAACGGGATGATCTGGCCGGAGAGCAGATCGGACGCCCACCGCACGATCAACTGTGCGGCAAACGTCTCGAGCGTCCAGAACGCGATGCAGTTCATCAAGAAGTTGAGAAAAAAATTAACGCCGTAACCGATCGCGAACGTCACGAGGAATATTCCGAACGTTGCCGGCGGCGGAACGTCGATGCGTACGAGGAGCAGCGCGCAGAGCAGCGACGGGATCACGAGGAGCGCGTGCAGCACCGTCTGCCCGAGGCCGTCGCTGAAGAAGTAGAGCGGCACGCTGATCGGCTTCATCAAATCGGTCGCGATCGTCCCTTCACGAATCTTTTCGCGAATTAGGCGCGTCGCGTCGACCTCGAGGATCAGCGACATCAGCATCGCAACCGTTGCGTAGGTAATCATCGAGTGGAGGGGCAGACCCGCCGGCGCGGCGTTCTGCGTGTAGAGTGCGGTCCAGAGCGAGCGCAGGATGTAGACGCGAAGGACGAGCGAACCGATCTCGGTGAGCACCTCGACCCGGTAAGTAGCCTCGCGCGAGAACGCTTTTTTTGCGAACTCGACGTACGGAAGAAGCGCGGCCTCCAACGGAGGGACTTCTATCAGGAGCCGCCCTTTTGCCGTTTGATCGCCGCTTGGCGGCGCTGCTCCATCTCTTCGAGCTCGAGCATCATGACGTCGACGACCTTGTCGACCTCTGCCACCTGCGTCGGCGGGGGCTCCTCTCCCGAACGCCGCGGCGGCGGCTTGACGTTTCGATGCTCGTCGAGCACGGAGTCTTGCGCGTGAATCTTCCGCAGAAACTTCGAGTACGTCTCGGCAGCACGAGCGCGCAGCGCGTCGGCTCCCTCTAAGTTGAAGACGTCGGCGAAGAAGTTTATCTTTGCGTGGAGTTCGGGCGCCTTCTCGGGGGGATAGACGACGGCGGGATCGCCGAGCGCGATGTGTGCCATGGGCACGCTGGCATCTTTGCGCAGGCGCGAGTTCACGTGGACGATCGCTCCGAGCGCGACTCCGCTTCCGTCCTCGAGCGTCGCACCGTTAAATATCTTTGCGCCGCTGGCGACGAAGCAGCCGTCTCCGATCGTCGCGCCCACGATGTACGCTTGCGGGCCGACGATGCAGCGGCTGCCGATCCGCAGCGGGAACTGCAGCGCGCTTCCGCCGCTCGCCTTGAGCACGGCGTTCTCCATGACGACCGTATCGGAACCAATCGTGATCGGAGCGCCCTCTGCGACGACGACGGCACCGTGCAATATCGCGCAGCCGGCGCCCACCGTGACCTCGCCGCCGATCGTCGCGGTCGGCGCGACGTACGCGCTGGAGTGGACCTTCGGCCGCTTCGTGCTGCTTGAGAGAATCATCGCGCGCCCTCCTTTGGCCGCTCTTCGTAACCTTCGATGTAGATGCGCCGAATAATCGATTCGAGATCGGGCTCCTCCAGGCTCACGTCTTCGACGCGATAACGCTCGCTCGCTTGCCGCACGAGAAGATCCGCCCGCTGCCGGTTGCGATCGAAGCGAAACCGCGCGACCGAATCCTCGACCCCGGCGAGCTCCGCCCCTTCGAGTTCCGGATGTGCGATCGGTTCGCAGAAACGCACAACGAGCGTGCGGAAACGGCCATACTCGCTCTTGATGCGATCGATGTCGCCGTCGTAGATGAGGGAGCCGTTGTCGATCAGCACGATTCGCCGGCAGAGCCGCTCCACGTCGGCAAGGTCGTGAGTCGTCAAGACGATCGTTGCGTTGCGCTCGGCGTTGATCCGCGCGATGAACTCGCGAATCGCCTGTTTTGCGACCACGTCGAGCCCGATCGTCGGCTCGTCCAGGTAGACGACGCGCGGCCCGTGCAGCAGTGCCGCTGCAAAATCCCCGCGCATCCGCTGGCCGAGCGACAACTGGCGCACGGGGGTACGGAGAAAGTCCTCCATCTCGAGGATCTCGACGAACTCGCCCAGGTTCCGGCGATAGCGGTCGGCGGGAATCCCGTATATGGCCCGCAGGAGCTCGAACGACTCGATGAGCGGAAGATCCCAGTAGAGCTGGCTGCGCTGCCCGAAGACCACGCCGATGTTGCGCGCGTTCTCCTTACGGCTCGTCCACGGGACGAGTCCGGCGACGCGTACCTCGCCGGAAGTGGGAACCAGAATGCCGGTGAGCATCTTGATGGTCGTGGACTTGCCGGCACCGTTCGGGCCGATGTAGCCTACAAGCTCGCCGGGCTCGAGCGCAAACGAGACCCCGCCGACGGCAACGCGCTCCTCGTATTCCCGCGTGAAGAGAGAGCGCAGCGCGCCGAGCGCTCCCGGCGTGCGCTTCGTCGTCCGAAAGACCTTGCGCAGGTCGCGCGCTTCTACGATCGGCAGGACACGGCGATTCGCCATTGCGTATTTCTTCCCCGGTGATCGTAACGATCTCGAACGAATACGGATCCGGCGCGCTCGCGATAGCCTCGCGGGCCGCGCAGACCCTGGGATACGACTACGTCGATCGGCAGTTGCCCGTCGTCGTGGCGAAGCGGCTGCGCGTCACGCCGGAGGCCGTCGAGGCGAGCGAAGATTCGCCGCGGTCGTTAGGAGAGCGCCTGATCGACAGTCTCGAACGCGCGACGCCGGAACTCGCCGAGGCCGCGGCAACCCAACCGCTCGACGAGGAGCTCGTGCAGGCAATCGCTCAAGCGGTGCGTGAAGCCGCATCCGGGGGGCGTTGCGTGATCGTCGGGCGAGGAGCCTACGCAATCCTCGGAGAGCGGCCCGATGTGCTTCGCGTCTTCATGCATGCTCCCCGGGACTGGCGCATCGCCCACGTCGTGAAAGCGTCCAACGTCTCCCTCGAAGTCGCGCAGGCCGAAGTCGATCGGATCGACCGGGCACGCATCGCCTACATCCGCCAGTGGTACGGGCTGACGTTCGGCGACATGCGGAGTTACGATTTGTGCATCGACACGTCGCGCCTCGACGTCGCGCAGAGCTGCGCGGCGATCGTAGGGGCCGTGCGAGCGCGAGCGTGACGTTCGCAGCGCCGCTTCGCTATCGCGACTTTCGCCTGCTGTGGATCGGTTTGCTCGTCTCCAACCTTGGGACGTGGATGCAGTTTACGGCGATGGGGTTCTTCGTCGCGCGGATGGCCGGCTCGGCGCATCAGGCCTCGCTCGACCTCGGCATTCTGGGTGCCGCCAGAGCGATTCCCGTACTGCTCTTCTCGCCGCTGGCGGGGGTCGTCGCGGATGCGCTTCCGCGACGGCGCGTCTTGCTGGTGACGAACACGACGATGGCGCTGGCCGCATTAGTCCTGGCGCTGCTGGCGACGACGAATACCCTGAATCTCGCCGGTCTCGTGGTGCTTTCGGCGGTGAATTCGGCCGCCAATGCCTTCGACTCGCCCGTGCGCCAGAGTTGGGTACCGTTGCTCGTCGACCGCCAATACGTCGGAAACGCGATCGGTCTCAACTCTGTTGCATTCAACGCGCCGGCGGTCGTTGGGCCGGCCGTCGCGGGGCTGCTGATCGTTTGGATCGGCGTCTCCGGCGCCTTTTATTTCAACGCCGGTGCGACGCTCGCAGTCGTCGTCGCGGTGCTGATGATGGGGCCGTCGCCGCCGGCGGTACGCCACCGCGAACCGCCGTTGCGGGCGATGTATCAGGGCATCGCGTTCATCGTGCGGCATCCTGCGCTTCGCTGGATCGTCTTCGGCCAGTTCGTCACCGCCATCTTGGTCCGGCCCTACAGCCAACTCATCGCGGCGTTTACGGTGAACGTGCTGCACGCCGGGCCTCGCGGTTTGGGCTGGGCGGTTTCGGCAATTGGAGTCGGCGGTTTCGGCGGGGCGCTCGTCACCGCGTACTTCGCCGGAAGGGAGCGGCGCTCGCGCCTCTGGCTCCAGTCGGGTATGCTGATGTCGGTCGGGTTGCTGGCACTGGCGTTCGTACCGTCGCTGCAGATGGCCCTCGGCGTGCTGTTTGCGATCGGCGTGGGGACGATGGCGATGATGGGCGCCACAAACACGTTGATTCAGCTTCTTTCGCCCGATGAAGTGCGTGGGCGAGCGCTCTCCGTTTACACGATGATTGCCATCGGCGTCGTGCCGCTCGGGTCGCTGGTCGACGGGGCGATCGGCGCGGTAGCCGGGCTTCGCGAAACGTTCGCGTTTGCCGGCGCGGTCTGCGCGGTGCTCTTTCTGGCGACGTGGCTCTGCGCGCCGGCCGTGCGGACTGTATGAAAAAAGCGAGCCGCATAGGCGGCTCGCTTACTCAATTCCGCACCGGCGGAATCATGAAGGCTCGAGGCTAGGCGGCCGCCTTTTTGCGCCGGACGCGCTTGCGGACTACCTTGCGGGCCACTTTCTTGCGAACCGCCTTGCGAGCCACTTTCCTGCGAACCACCTTGCGGGCCACCTTTCTGCGAACCGCCTTGCGGACCGCTTTGCGGCGGACTTTCTTGCGCACGATCTTGCGCGCGACTTTGCGACGAACGGCCTTACGAACCAGCTTTCGTCGCACCTTCTTGCGGATCGCTTTGCGGACCAACGCTCCCATGACCGCTTTCCTCACGGCCTTGCGAGCGGCTTTCTTTCGAACTGCCATTGTTGGTACGAGTCATCCTTTCTCTGGTCACCAAGCGACCAGGGGTATTGCCCTCCTTATACCGTATTGCGAGCGTCAATGCAAGTTTTGGCCGACGACGGAGCGCGCATCGACGCGCGCGTAAACGGGCGACAACACCGTAACGCGGTCGTTTTGATCCACGGATTCCCACTCTCTGCGAGCATCTTCGACGCGCAGTCGCAAGCTCTCGAGCGCGAGTTTTGCGTCGTTCGTCCCGACCTTCGAGGCTTCGGTGCGTCGAGCTCGCCCGACGGTCCATACCTGATGGAAACGCTCGCCGCCGACGTCGCGCTCGTCCTCGACGCGCTCGGCATCGAGCGCGCGGCGTTCGCCGGACATTCGCTGGGCGGATACGTTGCGCTCGCGTTTGCTCGGATGTTTAGCGAACGGGTGGAGCGCCTCGCGTTGATTGCCAGCCGCTTGCGAGCCGACACCCCGGAAGAAGCGCGGGGGCGGCGAGAGCTGGCGGATCGCGCCGATCGCGAGAAGAGCATCGAGCCGATCGTCGAGGCCATCGTGCCGCGGCTGCTCGCTCCGCAAACGGTTCGCGCGGAGCCGCAAATCGCCGAAAAAGTCTACCGAATATCCCGCGGCAACGATCCAGTGGGTGCGGCCGCGACGCTTCGCGGAATGGCGCTGCGCGCGCCGGCGGAGGATATCGCGCAGGACCTGGACGTGCCGGTGCTCGTCGTCGCCGGGGCGAACGACACGGTCGTCGACGAAGAAGAAGCGCGCACGATAACGCGGCATTTTCCGCGCGGCGAGCTGACGATTTGCGCGCGCAGCGCGCACCTGCCGATGCTCGAGAACCCCGGCTGCGCCAACGCGGCGCTGCGCGCGTGGCTAACGCGGCAAACCTAGCCTCGCTTTAGCGTACTAGCGAATGACCGGGTACCGGTTGCGCCGGAAGAAGTTGTAAACGAAGAAGCAGCCGATGACGATGGCTGCGATGACCGCGGCGATGACGACGGCCTTGAGGGCGAGCAAGAGCAGGTGGCTCAGGATGACCAGGAGCACCAGCCCAACCGCGATGACCGCCGTAAGCCGGAGAAAGAGCGCGAGTGTCGGGTTCACGCCATCATCTACCTCGCGCCGCGGCCGCGGGTTTCACGAGCCGCCGAGCGCCCGGAGGTAGTCCAGGGCTCGATAGCCGGCCGCGATCGACGCCCCGGAATCGATCGTACCATCGCCGAGC
>DATAQH010000167.1:0-2567 GCA_036264815.1 Candidatus Cybelea sp. | reverse complement strand
AAAGGCGGCGTGCTCGTCGCGATCGTCGACGAGCTGGAAGTGCCGATCAAGCTCGTCGGCTTAGGCGAAGGACCCGACGACTTGCGCGATTTTTCACCCGCGGAATTCATCGACGCGCTCTTCGAAGAGAGTGCCGAGCCGGCGGCGCCGTGAAACGCAAAAAATACTATGCCAGACACTTGGCACTCGGCCATGAGAGCGTGATAGCGTAGGGCGCTCAACCCACTAGAGAAAGGAACCAGAATGGCTGCAGAAGACGAACGACAAATTGCCCTGGCCAACGCACTGACGCAGATCGAGCGACAGTTCGGCAAAGGCTCGATCATGCGCATGGGCGACTTCCAGGAGCGCATGGCGTTCGAGGTCGTTCCGACGGGATCGATCGCCCTCGACTTGGCGCTCGGCGTCGGCGGCCTTCCGCGCGGCCGAATCGTCGAGATCTACGGTCCGGAATCGAGCGGCAAGACGACGCTCGCCCTTCACGCCATCGCCGAGGCGCAGAAGACCGGCGGCACGGCCGCCTTCATCGACGTCGAGCATGCGCTCGATCCGAATTATGCGGCGGCCCTCGGCGTCGATCTCGACAATCTGCTCGTCTCGCAGCCCGATACCGGCGAACAGGCACTCGAGATCGCCGAGATGCTCGTCCGCAGCAACGCCGTCGACGTGGTCGTCGTGGACTCGGTCGCCGCGCTGGTCACCCGCGCGGAACTCGAGGGCGACATGGGCGACGCGCACGTCGGTCTGCAGGCGCGTCTGATGTCGCAGGCCTTGCGTAAACTCACCGCGGCGATCTCTCGCAGCAAGACCGTGATGGTCTTCATCAACCAGCTGCGCGAGAAGGTCGGCGTGATGTTCGGCAACCCCGAGACGACGTCGGGCGGCCGCGCGCTCAAGTTTTACGCCTCGGTGCGGCTCGACGTGCGCAAGCTCGAGACGATTAAGATCGGGCAAGACGTCGTCGGCACGCGTACTCGCGTCAAAGTCGTCAAGAATAAGGTGGCGCCCCCGTTCCGGCAGGCCGAATTCGACATTACCTACGGTCACGGCATCTCGAAGATGGGCTCGATCCTCGACGTCGCGCTCGATCAGAACATCGTGGGCAAGAGCGGCTCATGGTACACCTACGGCGAGCAGCGCATCGGCCAGGGTCGCGAGAACGCGAAGGCCTTCCTCGAAGAGCATCTCGACGTCGCCTACGAGATCGAGAGCAAGATCCGCGAGGCACTCAGCACGGTAGCGTCTACGAACGGAAAAGCCCCCGCCACCGCGGCCGTTGAGTAACCCTTCGACAGTCCTTCGACAATCCTTCGACAGGCTCACGATGACACGAAAGGCGTACGCTGCTGCGTTAGCGATGCTGGCGCGACAGCGCTTGACCGAGGCGACACTCTGGGAGCGGCTGGATCGCAAAGGTTTCGACGGCGACGCGATCCGCGAAGCCGTCGAACGCTGCAAACGCGGAGGCTTCGTCGACGATCGGCTCTATGCGGCGCTCTACGTCGAGCGCAAACGCAAGGCGGTCGGCGATGGGCGCCTGATCGGCGAACTCACGCGCAAGGGCATCGATGTTGAGGCGGCCGCCGAGGCGGTGGCGGATTTAGAAGAAGACGAGCCGTCGCGGTGCGCGGCGGCCTTCGCGAAGGTCGCCGGAAAGATGCCCGAGATCGCCTATTCATCTGCGGCTCGGCGTTTGGAGCGCCTCGGGTTTCCCGCGGCGACGATCTATCGAACGCTGCGCGAGCACGCCGCGCAGTTCGGGCCGCTCGCCGCCGACAGCGAGTAAATCAACGCGAAGCGCCGTCCCACCCGCCGCCGGCAACGGGCACTTTTTCCTTCATGCCGCTGCAGACGATCGTGGTTGCCGAAGACG
The DNA here is from genome assembly GCA_036264815.1 of Candidatus Cybelea sp. GTDB lineage: Bacteria > Vulcanimicrobiota > Vulcanimicrobiia > Vulcanimicrobiales > Vulcanimicrobiaceae > Cybelea. The sequence continues at coordinate 694 of DATAQH010000167.1, read as the reverse complement.
ACCGCGCGACTCGGGACCTCCTCACCCATCACCTCGAGCGTGACGGTTTCGCAGCGCTCGGCGTCTCCGACGGGCACGCGGCGTTGCGCTATGCGCGCGGCGCAGCCGACTTGCTCGTGCTCGACGTCGGGTTGCCGGGCATTGACGGCTACGACGTTGCACGGACGCTGCGGCGCGAAGGGCGGAACATTCCAATCGTCATGGTTACGGGCCGGGGCGACGAGGTCGACCGAGTGGTCGGCTTCGAGCTCGGCGCGGACGATTATCTCTCAAAGCCCTTCGCGCCAAGGGAGCTGGTCGTTCGGGTTAAGGCGATCCTGCGGCGCGTGGGGCAGCCCGTCGTGCAAGCAACGCCGTCGCTGCGTTTCGGCCGCCTCGAGGTCGACGCCGCTGCGCGGGAAGCCCGCGTCGACGGCAACGACGTTAAGCTGAAGCCGCGCGAGTTTGCGCTGCTCATGGAGTTTGCGAGCAATCCCGGGGTCGCGCTGTCGCGAGACTGGCTGCTGCAGCGCGTCTGGGGTTTCGATTTTGCCGGCGACGAACGGACCGTCGACGTACACGTCCATCGCCTGCGTGCCAAGATCGAGGAGCACTGGAAGATTCCACCGCTGCTGCGCACCGTTCACGGATTCGGCTACAAGTTCGCGCGGCCGTAGCGCACGAGCAGCGTGCTCGATCTCAAATGCCTCGCCGG
>DATAQH010000160.1:0-14103 GCA_036264815.1 Candidatus Cybelea sp. | reverse complement strand
CCGATTCCGGACGATTCTCGAGAAGTTTACGCACGAGCTCGTCTTTGGGGGGCGCCCCGTCGAGGAGGTAGCCGTCGAGCAACTCGAAGTCCATTCGCCATGGGCTTCGCCGCACGGGCCGGCTTGCTCTTCGCGATCGTCCTAACGACGCTGGGAGCCAACCGGAATCAAAATGAAGTCGTGCGGCTGCTCGAACAGATGCGCGCCGCTGCCGGACCCGTCTGGAGCGCGCATATCGTCTCCATCTCGCGCTTGACGTTCGAAGGCACGCCCGCCGTCGTATCGAGCGAAAGCCAAGCGCTGCGAGTCATCATTCGCCGCTGCACGGGCGAGCTTTGCGACGGCAGCTATTTCGACGGCCTGCGCCTCTATACGGTCAATATGAACGGCACGGCGCTTCCCCAGTCGCCCGAGACGCAGCCCTACCTGCGCGCCTTGCGGCTCGTCGCCACGCTCAATTTCCTCTCACCATCATTCATCGCTCGTGGCGGACGTCTCGGCGACGCCGGCAGCGAGAGCATCGGCGGCCGCGTCTATCGAACGATCGTCGTCGCCGACCCTCAGTCGTTGGGGATTCGCGTCTACATCGATCCCGCCACCGGCCTGGTTCGCTACGCGCGGGCGTTCGGATCGACGGAGATGTACGAGTTTCGCGGCTATCGCCGCGTCGGCGCGCTCAACCTTCCCTTCGACGTGCTGAGCAACGGTAAGGCGTTCGAGCATTACGACGACCGAGCCATCGTATCGTCGGCCTTCCATGCGCCGCACGGGCTTACGCCCCTTCTACACGACTCGCCCACGAGCGTTGCGACCGACCCGAAGGCCGTGGAACCGATTATCGACTGCAGCGTGAACGGGATTGCGCTGCGCTGTCTGATCGATACCGGAAACTCGGGTCTTTCGATGAGCGCGGAGCTCGCGAGCCGGCTCGGAGCGCCGGTCGTGGGAACGTATAAGGTGCGCGGGCTCGGCGGTTACGCGACCCAGGTCGTGCGCGCGGGACCGCTTCGGATCGGCAGTGCAACCTATCCCGATGCGTACTACGTCGTGCTCAACGATCTTCGCCGGTACGGATACGACGTCGTGCTCGGATCCGACGTCTTCGGCGCAACGGGCGTGGTTGTCGATCTGGGCTCGCACGTCGTGCGTTTCGGCGCTTCGCTCGATGCGCAGTCGATCGCGGTTCCGCTGTCGTTCGAGCACTTCATTCCGGTGGTCCGCGTCGGGCTCGGAAACGTCGAGGCCGATCTAGCAGTGGATACGGGCGATGAGTCGAATGTAAATCTGGCATACGACTTTTATGCGAAGCATCCGGGACTTTTCACCGTGACGTCGCACCGGCCCGTGAGCGGAATCGGCGGCAGCAGTATCGAGATGATCGGCGAGATTCCGCAGGTAACGATCGGCGGTTATCGCGCCGGTCCGCAACGTATCGGCACGACGTGGACGCTGCACGGGACCGCCTCCGGACATCTCGGCGCCGCGTTCTGGCAGCAGTTCATCATTGGGTTCGACTACGCCGGGGGCCAGCTGCACCTCATCCCGAGGCACAGTTAAGCGCTTGAAGCAGCTCTGCGGCGCGTTTGTGTGCGGAGCGCTTCTGCTTCTTGCATCCGGGGCTGTGCCCCGAACGGTAAGCCTCGACGAATGCACCGTCATCGCCGTTCAGATGATGGATAAGGTCGACTCGACTGACGCTCGCCCCGGCGATTTCTTCCGCTTCGAGACGATCAACGCGGTCACCGCGGGGGCGACGATCGTCATTCCCGCGCGGACGATGGGCGAGGGAATCGTTGCGGTCGCTTCGCCGGCGGCGCGCGACGCTCGCCCCGGCACGCTCGTGCTGGAGCCGCGTTACCTGATGCTCCCCAGCGGAAAGCGCCTCGACGTCGTCCTCAATCACAACACGACAAACTTGATCGAAGCAGGCGCGAGCACCGGCATTCCGGGCTATCTCGGCGCGATACCGCTTCCCGGCGTCGGCGCCGCGATCGGAGTCTTCAACTACTTTCACAAGGGTAAGAACATCGTCGTCCCGCGCGGCACGGCCTTCACCGTGTTTCCCAGCGACGATCCGTCGGTAGAGCACTGCCAAGACCACCCTGCGTACTAGCTGGGGGGCTGTTTTCTAGGGAATGATGCTGACCGAGACGCCGAGCGGTTCGGTATCGGCGTTGTACTTCTTGAAAGGCTCTCCGCCGGAAGGATAACGCCAGAAGACCACACCGTTCGAACTGCCGTCGCGGCATGAGGTGCTGACCCCAACGAGCATATTGCCTTCCTTGAGATTCACCGGCGTATTTTTCTTGCCGACGAAGAACGGCTGTTCGATGTCGGTATAGCCGCTATAGCACCCGCCGTCGAGGTTCGTGCTGCCGACGACCGTCAAGCCGCCCGAAGAGTCCTCGACCGTCTGATAGACGCCGCTCTGATAGCCGCCGGCGTAGCCCTGGTCCGTTAGGGTGATGTGCTTGCCATCCCACATGACGCTGCCGGGATAGAGAATGCTCGCACCGGAGAGCGGCACGACGGCCATCGTCGAGCTGCCCGCCGCAACCTCGCAGACGCTCACGACCGTCGACGAACCGCTGCGCACCGAGGCCTCATAGGCCTCGCCGAGCACGTAGAGGTTGCCGCGATCGTCGTAGCCGGCCGGCCACATGACGTTGCAGGATGCATTCGCATAATTTTGACCGGTGCTCTTGCCTTTGGGGAAGACCGTGACGTTACCGGGATTGAAACTCGTCACCGCAAGATCGCCTCGCCGATCGACCGAGCAGCCCAGCGGCGTCCCGCTCGTGAAGAACGTCTTGAGCGGGCTCGTACCGCCGTGCGCGAACTCCATCGTCTCGCCGTCCCCGTAGTTCGTGATGAAAACGTTACCGTGATCGTCTACACACTGGCCGTAAGGTTCGTCGAAGCCGGTCAGCTGTCCGACCTGCTCCCCTGTCTTGTAGTCCGAGATGTTGACGATGTTGTTCGCCCAGTCCGAAACGTAAAGGAGCATTTCCTTGACCCGTCTCGGGCGGTGGATCCAGGAGCGGCCCGAGGTCGTGGCGCGCACGGGCCGCGGCGCCGGCATGAAATGTGCTAGCGGCGAGGTCGCCATCTGTCCGGTCAGCATCGCCGCGGCCGGGGGTGCGCTGGGCGCCTGCGACCCGCCGCAACCGGCCGACAACGTCATTGCCAACAAAAAGCCAACGTTCCAGCGCCACATTTTTCGCGTCTCCATGCACTAATCAGCTCTGGCTGCCACCTTCTCCGGAGCGTCCGAGCCGACCCCTACCCGGCCTTTACGGCTGCTTGGCTGCGAGCTCGGCGAGAAGCGCTTCGGCATCACCCACACCCGCCTGTGCTGCCGCAATGGTCGCGTCTTTGTGCGAAGCGCCGGCGATCTCAGCGAACAAGGTGCGCGCCTGGGTCGCATCCTTCTGCGCCATCGCGACGTTGCCGCTCTTGCCCTCGCTTCGGCTGAAGTCCAGGATGTCGGAGCCCTCCTGCAACAACAGCGTGTAACGACTCTCGCCAACCTGCTTGGCAGCATAGAGCGCGTTATCGAGCGCAGCCCGCTGGCAGGCCGCGATAGTCGCTCCGTCGTCGTGGGCTTTCACCGCGGCCGCGCACTGCTGCTGGTAGTACTCCAAAGTTTCGTCGGCTAACGCACGCGCCGGCTGGAACGCGACGAGCGCGAAGGTTAGAATCCAGGCCGCCCGCTTCATGCGGCTCCGTTCGGCAAGAGGTCGTCGCCTTCCGCGGCGAAACGCGAGTCTCGATGCCGTTTTTGGGAGCCGTCGTACTCGCAGTCGCCGCGGCAACGGCGCAGTGCGATCGAGGAACGACCTACGACATGCGGATGTGCTGGGACAAGCAAAGCGCATCGGCCGCCGCCGAGCTCAAGTCGGCGTATGCCAAGGTCGCGGCGCGGATGCGCGGGTGGGGATTGAGCCCGGCGCCGCTCGTCGCCGTACAAACCGCGTGGACCGGCGCGCGCGATAAAACGTGCAATTTCGAATACGAACTCTACCTGCCAGGCACGATCGCGCCGCAGATCGCGGTCGAATGCAGCGTTCGAATGGCGCATGCGCGGACGAAGCGCCTCGAGGCGTTGCTCTCCGCACTGCAAACGCGCGACCACGCGCCTGCGGCGACGTCCGTATCACCCGCGACCGGCGCGCAGCTCGGCGCGCTCTACCAAGGCTATGTCGCGCGCCTGACGGGTGGCCAGCGCACGTCGCTGGCTGCCGCGCAAACGGCGTGGGCAGCCTATCGGGACAAGGCCTGTGCGCTCGAAGGCGGCGCTTGCCTTACCGAGCTAGAGAAAGAGCGAATCGCCGAACTCGAAGCCTCATGGGTCGGCGAACGATTCTGGTAGGCTAGTCGGTGCGAGTGCGCCAGCGGCGAATTGCTTCGTCGCGGAAGTCGACTCCAACCGAATCGCTCTGCCAGGCCTCCGAGAAGTTCGCGCTATGGCTGCGCGGGCGCTTTTCCGGCGGCAAGCTATCGAAGCGGATGTGCATCGGCAGCGGAACCGCTTCGCCGAAGACCACGGCCTGCTGCGAGGGAAGGCTCGAGAGAGCGCTCAGCATCATGTGCCCGGTGTCGGGCAGCGCGCCCTCGACGAAGCGCTGATCGAGATCGTTTCCGAGACGCAGCGCGAAGACCGTACCGCATTGCGAGAGTGCTTGCGGGGAGAGCTCCGACGGCCGTTGCGAGATCAGCGCGAGCGAAAGACCGTACTTGCGCCCCTCGCGGGCGATCCGGCTGATCGCCCGGCGGCAGGCAGAAAAGGCCGCGCCTTCGGTCGCCGGGAGATAGCGATGAGCCTCTTCGCATGCCAAGAGAATCGGCGGGCGGAGCTTGGGATCCGACCAAAGCGTAAAATCGAAGAGCATGCGGCTGATCAGCGAGACGATAACGTCGGCGATCTCCGAGGGCACGCCGGAGAGATCGATTATCGTGATCGGCTTGCCTTCGACTGGGATGCGCAGCAAACGCCCGACGATCTCCGAAAGATTGTCTTCAGCCTCAAAGCCGTCGGCGAACATGAATGCGAACCGGCGGTCCTCCATCAACGACGTCAGCTGCGCTTCGAGCCGGCGGTACGGTCCCGCCGTATCGGATTTGTTGACCTGCCCCATCGCCTCGCGAAGATTGCGGCGCAACTCGTGAACGGGGAACGGCGCCGGCGTGTCGACGGTGATCCAGGCCGCGTAGTCGCGCGAGTGCGCGTACGCGTGCCGCGCCTGACGCAGCGCGTCTTTGAGGATCGTCGCTTGCGTCTCTTGCTCTTGCTGCGTGCCGCCGCGCACGAGAATTTGCACGGCTTCCTCCAGATTGAGCAGCCAGAACGGCAAACGCGTATTTTGAATGTTGACGACCTCGGCCAGCTCGCCGAAGGCCGCGGAGTATTCGTTGTGCGGATCGAGCAGCAGCACGTGCGCGTTGGGGCGCGCCGCGAGAATCTCGGAAAGGATCAGGGTAACGGCGCACGATTTTCCACACCCGGTCGAACCGACGATCGCAAAGTGTTTGGCTAGCAGCTCGTCGATCATCACGAACGCGGGCTGCAGCTCGTTGTTGCCCAAGCGCCCGACGCGGACGTTCGGCACGGCCGGACGGGCATAAACCGTCAGGAGATCCCTGCTCGTAACCGTCATGACCGCATCGCCGAGCGATGGAAAGCGTGATACGCCCCGCTGAAACGCCGCGCTGTGATCGGCTGCCGTAGAGATCTCGCCGACGAGGCCAATCGAGAGCAGAAAGCCGTTTCGGCCTGCGGCCAGTTCGATCGAGTTGACGATGCCGATGATATCGCGGTAACCGCAGATCTTGACGAGGGCGCCGGCGCCAATTGCGCCTTTTGCGTCCTCGCTCTTTCCTTCGACGGTGATCTCGGATCCGGTGATTTTCGTGACCTGGCCGAGGAGGTGGGGCGGTTCGGTCTCCGCAGTTGTGTTGAGCTGGTCGAGCGAGAGCATGTAGCGGGTCCTAATACTTAGAGCGCCGGTCCCACTACGTGGGCCGGCTTGGTGGTTCTCGGCTGCGCCTGGCTTGCGAGCGTGCGCGGGCAAATCCTGCCCCGAGGGAAACAAAGCGGCGCCCTCGCTCCGTAGATACGGCCATGAAGCTTCAAATCGAGGGCCTCAACAAGCACTACCGTTCCGTCCACGCGGTGCGCGACTTGACGCTCGATCTGGGCCCGGGAGTGCTCGGCCTTCTCGGCCCCAACGGCGCCGGAAAATCGACGCTGATGCGCATGCTGGCGTCGGTGACGAAGCCCAGCAGCGGGACGATTCGGCTCGACGGCGTTAACGTCTCAACATCGCCGGACGCGCTGCGCCGGACTCTGGGATACCTCCCACAAGATTTCGGCATCTATCCTCATTTATCGGCAGACGAGTTCCTCGAATACATCGGTGCGCTCAAAGGAGTCGCGAGGCGCTCCCTCCGCCCGCGGATCGACCACCTTCTCGAGGTTCTCAATCTCTCCGACGTACGTTCGCGCGCTTTGGGCGGCTTTTCCGGAGGGATGCGCCAGCGGGTCGGCATCGCCCAAGCGCTGCTGAACGATCCGCGCCTGCTTATCGTCGACGAGCCGACCGCCGGACTCGACCCGCAGGAGCGCGTGCGCTTACGAACGCTGCTCGCCGAGATGTCGGCGGACCGCATCATTATCTTTTCGACACACATCTGTTCCGACGTCGAGAGCATCGCGACGCGCGTCGCGATCGTCGACCGCGGAACGCTGCTCGCCGACGACGCTCCGTCGCGACTCGCCCCGGGAAGCGTCTCACTGGAAGACGCCTACCTGCGCATCGTGTCCGGGGCGCGGACCGCCGCATGATCGATCTGCGCGCGATCCTGGCCATTGCGCGCGCCGATGTACTCGAGCGCACCCGCCGTTACCAGTACGTTGCCTCGATCGTCGTAACGCTCCTCATCGGCACGCTGCTCGTCCCCGGCCGCGGCGCCGGCTACGAAACGTTTTTGATCGACGGTTACCGAGGCGTCTACAACTCGGCCTGGATCGGAGCGACCTTTGCGCTCCTGACGTCGCTGATGCTCGCGCTCTTCGGCTTCTACAGCATCAAGAGCGCGGTGCAGCGCGATCGCGAGACGCACATCGGCGAGATAGTCGCCTCGACCTCGATCGATCGGCTCGACTACATGCTAGGTAAAGCCCTGAGTAACTTTGCCGTTCTCGGGTCGATGACGGTAGTTCTCTTCATCGTCGCAGCCGTCATGCAGTTCGTGCGGGCCGAGAACGCGGCGCTCGACCTGTCGCAGATCGCGCTCCCGTTTGCCATCGTCGTCATTCCATCGATCGCCCTCACCGCATCGGTCGCGATTTTCTTCGAGGCTGCTCCGTGGCTTCGGGGAGGCTTGGGGAACGTCGTCTATTTCTTTGCTTGGATCGGCTGTTTGGTTTGGAGCTTCAACGGTGACGCGCTGCGCGTGCCCTGGTGGCGGGATTTGTACGGCGGGGACTTCATCCTGCGCCAGGTCTGGGGGGCCCTCAAGACCGTCGATCCCGGCGCAAAGCTGAGCTCGGTCGAGATCGGTGCCGGCGGCGAAGCGGCGCGAAAACTCTTTGTTTTCGCGGGTTTTTCGTGGAGCGCAAGCGATGTCGCCGGGCGTTTGGCGTGGGTTGCGGTCGCGTTGGCCATCGTCGCGCTCGCCGCGCTCATCTTCGATCGTTTTGCAAGTCCCGTACTTCCGGCCAGCCGGCGGTCGCGCAGCCGCCTCGCCACCCGATGGCGCGCGGCGATGGAACGGTCGCTGCGTCCGGCACTCGACCTTTTCTTTCCCGGAAACTTTGGTGCGCTCGTGCTCGCGGAGCTGAGGCTGCTGCTGCGCGGCTTGAGCATCTGGTGGTACGTTGTCGCCGCCGCTCTGTTCATCGCGCAGCTTCCCGCCGATGCCAAAGCGCAGAGCATTGTCGTAGGGCTAGCGTGGATCTGGCCGATGCTGCAGTGGTCGCAACTGGGAACGCGAGAATCCGTCTTTTCCACCGAGCAGCTCGTTTACCCAACGCTGCACCCGATCCGGCGCCAGTTCGTCGCACAGTGGCTCGCGGGCGTTTTACTGGCGTTGTTCGCGGCCGGCGGTTCGCTCATCCACTGGGCGCTCGCGGGAAACATCGGGGGCCTAGAAGGCATCGTCGCCGGCGCGTTTTTCGTGCCGACGCTCGCGCTTGCGTGCGGGGCGCTCTCCGGCACGACGCGGCTCTACGAGATCGTCTACCTTATGCTCTGGTACGTTGGGCCGATGAACCGCACGCCGTTCGACTTCACGCAAGGTGTCTACGCGCCGGAGTACGCGATCGCCACATGCATTCTTTTCGCGCTCGCGGTAGCTGCGCGGCGCGTGAGGCTAGCGATCGCGTAACTCGCCTCCGCGTAGAACGAGATCGCGCGTCTCGCCGCCGGCGAAACCTATAAAGCGAAATACCTTCGGCGCGCGCCTCTCCCCGCGTCAACGCGACGTGGCCAAACTCGTCGCCGCGAAACGGTCGACCGTGAGATCGCAACGGTGTTCGAGGTGAGCGTTCGGACGGGGGAGCGCCGCGTCGAAGTGACGTTTAGCAAGCTCGGGATAGGCGCCCGGTGGGAGCGAACGGCAGAGATGATCGATCCGCCGGCTAGGTGACCTCGGCCAGCGCGTCGACGACCGGCTGCAGGTCGGCGACGGCGTGCCGCACGCGCGGATCTGTCGAGGCGCGATAGGTGTCGAGCAGCTCGCGATAGTTCCAAAGCGCCTGCTGCGGCGTCGAGTGAAAACGATTCCAGACCGCCGGGCCGAAGCGCTGCACGTCACCGAGCGTCGCCCGCGCATTGTGCAGCTTGTCCGCGGCACTCACGAGCAGCACGGAAGAATCGCCGGATTCGCGCAAATGCTCGTGGTAGCGCTCCTTACGGAACTGCCACGGCTCTTTCTGCCGCGGATCCTCGACCAGCGAATCGGAGCACCCCTCGACGATGCTCGCGACGCGGCTCCCGAAACGCTCGCGAATCTCTTCGAGTATCGGCGCGCCGCCGCGGTCCTCGGGCGCATCGTGCAGGAGCGCGGCGATGGCCTCCTCCTCGTCGCCGCCATATTCGAGGACCAGGCTCGCGACCGCCAGCAGGTGGCTAAGGTAGGGAACTTCGGTGCCCTTCCGCCGCTGATTGCCGTGCACGCGGTTAGCATAAGCCACCGCGTCGTCGAATCGCTCGGAAAGCTTCATCATGGCGCTCTTCGAAACGGGCGTTCTCGTGGCCTACGGCGCAGACTGGGAAGCAAAGGAGTGGAGGCCCCAACGTGTTTGAGAATTTGACGACCAGACCCGACCCGCTCGTCTATTTCGTCATCGTCTTCCCGATCTCGCTGCTGGCGCTCGCCGGCGGCTATTTCTACGCGGCCCGATCGCGATGGAGTCAACAGGAGAAGGCCGGTTGGGCATACGGCCTGGGACAAGCGGCAATCTTCGCGCTCATAGCACTGATCCTGGGCTTCTCCTTCTCGTTTGCCGCCGGCCGCTACGAAGCTCGCCGAGGCCTCGTCGTAACCGAAGCCGACGCCATTCGAACGGCGTTTCTGCGGGCCGCCTTCCTCCCCGGCGCGCGGAGCGTTCCCTTCCGGCACGCGCTCGTCGAGTACACGCGCGCGCGGCTCGAAAGCTACGAAGAGGTCGAAGATCCCAAGGCCGAGCGGGCCGCGATCGACCGAGGGAAGCACTTGCAAGGGCAGCTCTGGACGATGGCGACGAACGCCGTCTTGCGCGATCCGCGCAGCACGCTCTTTGCGGATGTGACGCGCTCGGTAGTCGAGACGATCAACGCCTCCGAAGAGCAGCTCGCCGCACTGAGCAACCACGTGCCGCGCCCGATCATCTTCATCATCATCCTTTGCACCATCGTCGGGGCGTTTCTTTTTGGATTGACCTTCGGCTACGCCAAGGAGCCGCACGCGCTGCTCTCGGCGATCTTCTGCCTTTTATTTGCGGCGACGGTCTTCACAATCGTCGACCTCGACCACCCGCAGGGAGGCTTCATCGCCGTCGACGTGACGCCGCTCCAGTCGCTGCTCGAGGACATGACCAACTCGCCCGCAACGCAGCTCATTCGCTCCCAGGTTCGCTAGAAACGAGCTTCAGGAGCTCCGGTCCGGTTCGGCGGCGAATCGGAAGAGCCGGTCGAACCTCACGAGGTCGAGAATCCGCTTTACGTTGGGGCGGACGTTGATCAATGTGACCGGAAAATCTTTGAAACGAAAATGCAGCAGCGCCAGCTCGTGCAGAAACGTCGAGTCGATATAGGTCACTTTGCTCATGTCGACTGACGGCGCCCCGCCGGGCGCTAAGCGCGCAAAGAGCGCGGCGACCTCTTCCTTTCGGCTAAGATCGTATTCTCCGTCAAGCTCGACGCGGCGAAGGGCGTGAGAACGCAAAGCCAAGCAATCGTAGCACCGTCTCTCCGAGCGGATCCTTGAAGCAGCCTGGGAAGGCGACAGGGCCTCGCCTACCGGGCGAGGGAAGGTCGAGGCATGAGAACGGCGACTCCGGCGACAGGGCCGGCCTCGACACCCGATCCTTCGGAAGCGTATTGGAATCGCTAAGCCGCGACGAGTTCGAGCGGGTCGTTGAAGAGGCGCTGGAATCACTTCCGGAGCGCTTCAACGACCTGATCAACAACGTCGTCATCGCGGTCGAGGAGGAGCCGACCGACGAAGACTTCGAGAGCACCGAAGGAGCGGACGAGGACGAGCTGCTCGGCATCTATCGCGGCGTCGCCCTCACCGAACGCTCGCATGACGCACCGCTTCTTCCCGACGAAATTGCGGTCTTCCGCGGCCCGATCAACCGCATCGCACGCAACCGCACGGAAGCGGTAGACGAAGTGCGCGAGACGCTGATTCACGAGCTCGGCCACTATTTCGGGCTCTGCGATGAGGAGATGCCCTTCTAAACGGTCAGGACGTAATAGCGCGGGGAGATGCGTCCGCGTTTCCAGAACCGGTAAACGTGGCCAATCCAGAATCGGTCGTCGTCCGGCAATTCGAGCAGCGAGATATCGCCCCGTGCGGACGGATTTGTTATGAAGCTTTTCGTACGATCGCGCAACGGCACGGCTTCCCGCCCGATTTGCCGAGCGCCGAGGCCGGCGCCGGCATCATGGAGACGCTCTACGGCAGTGACGGATTCTATGGCGTCGTCGCCGAGCGCGACGACGAGGTCATCGGCAGCAACTGGCTCGACGAACGCGGCACGATATCGGGAATCGGCCCCGTCACGATCGATCCAGCAGTCCAGGACGAGGGCCTCGGACGCCGGCTGATGGAAGCCGTGATCGAGCGCAGCGACGTGGGAGGTTTCCCGGCCGTGCGCCTGGTGCAAGCGGCTTATCACGCGCGCTCTCTCTCGCTCTACACCAAGCTGGGTTTCGCCTCGCGCGAAGAACTTGCAGTGATGGACGGCGACGCGGCAGACTCGAACCTTACGAGCTACGCCGTTCGTCCTCTGAGGCCCGACGATCTACCCGCGTGTAACGAAATATGCGTCAGCGTACACGGTTTCGATCGGGGCGCGGAGCTTGCTGCTGCCGGCGCGGCGAACTCGGCGTTCGTTGCCGAACGCGACGGCGCAATCCGCGCGTACACTTCGGGCCTGGGTTACTTCGGTCACTGTGCCGGCGAGACGACCGACGCCATCTGCGCGCTACTGCTGGAAGTCCCGCGCTTGCCGAGCCTCGGCGTGCTCGTGCCGATCCGCAACTATCGGCTCTTTCGCTGGTGCTTGGATCACGGCATGCGGGTCCTTATGACGATGACGCTGATGTCTCGCGGCCTCTACCAGGAACCCTCCGGCCCGTATCTCCCATCCATCTTATACTAGCGAGCGCGTTGCGGCGGCTCGTGCATCGAAAATTCAAAAACCTTCTCATCGTATCGGAAGATATCAAAGGCGTCGTGCCGTGCGGCGCACGCCACCAGGTATTTTCGGAGCTTTGCGGAGATATTGCGCTACAAGATGGAAGCCTTTTTACCAAGTCCATTTGACGCACCGAGCTACAATAAACGATGCCGTTCTTCTTTGCAGCGATCTCGCTGGCCGCAATAGCGGCGCTTGCGCCGCCGGCAACGTCGACCACAGTGCCGTTCACGCTGTTCGACAACCGAATGCTCGTCCAGGCAACGCTCGATGGCGCGGGGCCGTTCACGATGATCGTCGATACCGGATCGGACTCGCTGGTGATCGCGCCGGGTGTCGCGCAGCGCCTGGGCTTGGCCGCGCGTCCGGCCGGCTCCACGGGCGGCGCCGGCAGCGGCACGGCAACGTTGTCGCTCGGCCGCGTTCGATCCCTCGAGATCGGTTCGCTGCGTTTCGACGACGTTGCGACCGAAGTCATCGATCTCGCGCCGATCCAGCGCGCGATCGGCTTTTCGAAGCTCGACGGCGTGATCGGCTACAGCACCCTGCGAAACTTTCGCGCCGAGGTCGACATGGACGATCGGCGGCTGACGCTCTCATACGCGCCGTTACCGGCTCCGAAAACCGCGGCCGTCGTGCCGTTCTCGATCGAAGGCTGGCTGATCTCGCTGCCGGCTTGCGTAGACGGCATCGAGGGACGTTTCATAGTCGACACGGGTGACCGCTGGTCGCTGACGCTCTTCAAGCACTTTGCGCAAGCGAACGGCTTCTATCGCAAGGCCTCGGTGCGCAACGCGATCACCGGCATCGGCATCGGCGGCCCCGTCTATAGCGACGTGCTGCGCACGAGCGTCTCGGTCTTCGGCACGACGATCCCGGGCGTCGTGACGCGAGCCTCACGCGATCGCGGCGGTGTGTTCGCATCGGGAAGCGACGACGCAAGCATTGGTAACGGCCTGCTGCGGCGCTTCAACATCATCTACGACTATCCCGATGGGAGGCTGATCGCGTGGCCGAGCCGTTTCTACGGTGCGATCGACCGCTATTCACCGCTCGTCCTCGAGCACGGCGCACTTCATATCGATGAGGTTCCGGCGGATGCGACGTTGCCCGAGCCGCCGCCGACGACGTAAGCCCGGCCTCCGCGTAGCGTTACCTGAAGAGATTGACGGCGTTACGGAGCGTCAGCGCAACTCCCCAAGCCAGCGGTATGCCAACCCAAAGCCAAGCGAGAACGAGCTCGAGGGTGTAGCTCTTAGTCTGCTGCATGCTGCGCCTCCAGATAACGGCGCTCGTCCACCGGTCGCACGGCGAGATTGCAGAGCAATCCGACGACGAGCAACCCGGCCATCACGTACATGGTGACGGAGTACGCGTCGGCCTTGGCAACGCCGTGATTGATCTGATATTCGCGAATGTAGTTGAAGAGTACGGGCCCCAGCACGCCGGCCGCAGACCATGCGGTGAGCAGCGCTCCGTGAATCGCGCCGACGTTGACAGTTCCGAAGAGATCGCGCAGATAGGCGGGAATCGTCGCGAAGCCCCCGCCGTACATGCTCAGTATGATCAAAAAGGCGAACACGAAGAGCACGATCGCGTGCATGTGCCCGAAGGTCGGTGCGAGCACGTAGAGTATGGCGCCGAGGATGAAGAATACGGTGTAGGTCGTCTTGCGCCCCATAAAATCCGATGCCGAGGCCCAGCCGATGCGGCCCGCCATATTGAAGATGCTCATGAGCCCTACGAAGCCCGCCGCGGCAACGGCGGTTACCCCGAACATCTCCTGAATCATCAGCGAGGCTTGGCCGAGTACGCCGATGCCTGCGGTGACGTTCAGGCAGAGCACCAGCCAGAGCAAGTAGAACTGCGGCGTGCGCAACGCATGTTCGAGCACGACGTTGCGCGTCGTAATGAGGCCGCGCGAGGCGGCAGGTGCGACGTACCCTTGCGGCTGCCAGTTCTCGGGCGGCACGCGCACGATCAACGAACCGGCGAACATCCAAACGAAGTAGACGATCGCGAGCACGATCATCGTCTGCGCGACGCCGGTGTTCGCCGCGTTGGCGAAATGCTTCATCAGCAGCACGGAGAGCGGCGCGCCGATCAACGCGCCTCCGCCAAATCCCATGATCGCGGTTCCAGTTGCCAGACCCGGCCGGTCTGGAAACCACTTTACGAGCGTCGAGACCGGCGAG